>NZ_JBQKUK010000015.1:0-141767 GCF_054968585.1 Marinobacter sp. G5_S1_61_S3
TAAGGGCCGGTCAAAGACCGGCCCTTATTGAGATGGTAGCGGGGGCAGGATTCGAACCTACGACCTTCGGGTTATGAGCCCGACGAGCTACCAGACTGCTCCACCCCGCATCAAACTGGTGGTTAACCGGGTAAGGCCCCGATCAACGAGGTGCGCATAGTACGGGGCGTTGATGCGTCTGTCAAAGGGAAAAATGAATTTTTTCGCCAACTTACCGCTCAAGTATGGCCGTCACCCCCTGCCCCCCTGCGGCGCAGATGGAGATCAGGCCACGGCCACTGCCCTTCTCTTCCAGCAGCTTCGCCAGAGTGGCCACAATACGCCCACCGGTCGCCGCGAAGGGATGGCCGGTGGCCAGACTGCTGCCCTTGACGTTCAGTTTGTTTCGATCAATGCTCCCCAGCGGCTTTTCCAGACCCAACCGGTCCTTGCAGAACGCAGGGTCTTCCCAGGCCTTCAGGGTGGAGAGCACCTGGGCGGCGAACGCTTCATGGATTTCGTAGAAGTCGAAATCCTGCAGCGTCAGCCCGGCTTTTTCAAGCATGCGTGGCACGGCGTAAGCAGGTGCCATCAGCAGGCCCTCCTTCTTGTCGACGAAGTCCACTGCAGCCACCTCGGAGAACGTCAGGTACGCCTTGATCTCCATGTTGTTGGCTTTTGCCCACTCTTCACTGGCCAGCAGCACACAGGAGGCACCATCCGTCAGCGCAGTGCTGTTGGCGGCGGTCATGGTGCCGTTCTCACGATCAAATACGGGCTTGAGCGTCGCCAGCTTTTCAAGGGTCGTGTCCGGGCGCAGAATGTTGTCTTTCTCCAGGCCTGCCAGTGGGGTCATCAGATCCTTGAAAAAACCTTCATCATACGCGGATGCCAGTTTCTGATGGCTCTCATAGGCCAGCTTGTCCTGCTCGTCGCGGGGGATGGACCACTCGCGGGCGGTAATCTGACAGTGCCCCCCCATGGACAACCCCGTTCTGGGTTCGCCGTTTTGCGGAATTTCCGGTTTCAGATGGCTCGGACGAAAACGACTGAGCACTTTCAGGCGTTCTCCGGCTGTCTTGGCCCGATTCAGATCCAGAAGAATTTCACGCAGACCCTCGCCTACCCCAATCGGCGCATCCGAGGTGGTATCAGTGCCGCCAGCGATGCCGCACTCGATCTGCCCTAACGCAATCTTGTTGGCCACCAGAATGGCCGCTTCGAGGCCCGTACCGCAGGCCTGCTGGATATCGTAGGCGGGTGTTTCCGGCGCCAGGCCGCTACTCAGCGCGGATTCCCGGGTCAGGTTAAAATCCCTGGAGTGTTTGATAACCGCGCCAGCAACGACCTCTCCAAGGCGCTGCCCCTCCAGCCCGAAGCGATCAACCAGTCCTCGCAGCGCACTGGTCAGCAACTCCTGGTTGCTGACCTTGCTATACGCGGTATTGGAGCGGGCAAAAGGAACCCGGTTGCCACCAATAATGGCAACCCGGCGGATATCGCTTTTAGCGGCCGTGGTCTTCTTTGCCGTCGACGTTTTCTTTTGGGTGCTTTTCGGTGCCTGTGCCATGATGATGTCCTGTTTAAACGAGTGTATCCGTTGCGTTGCAGTCTAGCGCCAACCGGGCCCGGCTCATTGGCATCCCTGACAACCGTAACAGGGCATTGAGTCAATTCAAAAGCGGCCGGATTCTTTAACCTGTACGCCGATATTCGTTTCGCAAAAGGAAAATGCCATGTCTGATCGCTATCTCAAGTTCGTCAATACTCCGTTTGGCAAGACCGCCGCCCAGTCCCTGGGGCTGCCCGCCCCGGTTCCCCTGAAACGCTGGAAGCGCGCGGACCAGCCGTTTATTGAGGGCGACGTGCTGATCGGCGCTGCCAACAGCAGCAAAGCTATCTCGACGATTGGAAAGGTGCTGGGCGCCAGCGCCGCAAAACTCTTTCATGCCAGCGCCATGGATACTCTGAACGATTCTGCCAAAAGCGGCAACAAGGCCGAAGCGTTGCCCCTGAACGCGGACATTGATCGCAAATTCTCCGCCCTGGTGTTTGATGCCACGGGTATGAAAGACACCACCGATCTGAAAGCGGTTTACGATTTCTTTCACCCCACCATCCGCAAGCTGGCGGGCAACGGCAGGGTGCTGGTGATAGGCCAGGACCCGGGCACCTGCCGCCAACCCGCCAAGGCCGCCGCTCACCAGGCTCTGGAAGGCTTCGTGCGCAGTGTCGGCAAGGAAGTCGGCAAGAAAGGGGCTACCGCGAACCTGCTTTGGATGGCCCCCGGGGCCGAACAGCAACTGGAATCCAGCATCCGGTTCTTTTTATCGCCCCGATCGGCCTATGTCTCTGGCCAGGTAACCCGCATCAGTAAGGGAGCGACCGCTCACGCCACCAACCCAGTCGCGCCGCTGGCCGGAAAAGTCGCGCTGGTAACCGGTGCCTCCCGCGGCATTGGCGCCTCTATTGCCGAAACCCTGTCGCGGGACGGCGCCACGGTCATTGGCCTGGATATCCCACCAGCCATGGAAGACCTGCAAAAGGTTATGACCCCCATCAAGGGCAAGGCGATGGCGTGCGACATTACAGACGAAAAGGCGCCAAAGCAGATTGCAGACTTTGTGAAGGAACACTTCGAAGGCATTGACCTGGTTATCCATAACGCCGGCATCACCCGTGACAAAACCCTGGGCAACATGCCCGAGCACTTCTGGGATATGACCATTGCCGTGAACCTGACCGCCGAGGAACTGATCGACGAAGAGCTGATGCACCAGGAGCTGCTGCGTGAAAACGGACGCATTGTCTGCATTTCCTCCATCAGCGGCATTGCTGGCAACTTTGGCCAGACCAATTACTCCACCGCCAAGTGCGGCGTGATCGGCTATGTAGAGGCGATGGCAAAACAGGTGAAAAACGGCGTGACCATCAACGCGATAGCGCCCGGGTTCATCGAAACCCAGATGACAGCCGCTATGCCTATTACCATTCGCGAAGCCGGCCGGCGCATGAACAGCTTGTCTCAGGGCGGTTTGCCAGTCGACGTGGCCGAGGCTATTGCGTGGTACTGCAATCCTGCATCAAACGGCGTGAACGGGAACGTTGTTCGGGTTTGCGGGCAATCGTTGATTGGGAAATAACAAGGGGAAAATGGTGGGTGGTACTGGGATCGAACCAGTGACCCTCGCCTTGTAAGGGCGATGCTCTCCCAGCTGAGCTAACCACCCGGGATCGGGAAACAAAAAAATGGCGGAGCGGACGGGACTCGAACCCGCGACCCCCGGCGTGACAGGCCGGTATTCTAACCAGCTGAACTACCGCTCCGCATCAATCCCGGCCTGATCGGCCTTAGGGACCTGAAACCGGGCGGGGTGGCCCGGTGATGCTGAAAAGTGGTGGGCGGTACTGGGATCGAACCAGTGACCCTCGCCTTGTAAGGGCGATGCTCTCCCAGCTGAGCTAACCGCCCACTTTTACAGCACACTGGCGAGTCAGCGTTGCTGTCTCAACCAAGTGAGACGCGCATTTTAAGCATTTGTCTGGCGGTGTCAAATTTTTTCCGGAGTTTTTCTCAAAAAACCTGCAACTCGTTAAAAAATGTACAATTTTCAATCAAGCCTGTTTATCACTCCCGGTTTTCTTTGCCGCCTTCACAGACTTCAACCGAGTGGCTTTCTGTCCTGCCTTCCTCGCCTTGTGATCAAGTGACAGCTCGTTCACACGCGACTTTCGATCCGCGGGCAATGCCCGCTCCGCCAGCGAGCAATTGAGATGATCAAGACGTTTTCTGAGGCTAGCTATCCGGTGGCCTGCGTTTTCCAGTGCCTCGGGAAGCAATTCTCCGGAAAGCCGGCGAAACGTTAGTTGTAATGAATCTCTCAGCGACATGATCCGGCAACCCTCTGAATACGGACACCTCACAGTCTAGTAACCGAAACCGGAAACAACAATTCGCAGTACACCAGATCGGCGACGTTAGAATATCCACCAACCGCCACCGGATTCTGCCTCTTCCCGACGCTCCCGCTCCTGTTCCAACGCCGCATACTCCCGCTCCAGTTCCCGCAATCGACGATCGCTTTCAAGAGGCACCGTAGGGCCACCGCCAAAGGGCCAGTACCAAGGCGTTTCGTCATACTTCCCCTGCTCTCTCAGGCGCTCGATCTCAGCCGCTCGCTCCTCTTCCAGAAGAACCAGATTGCGCTCGTAGTCTGCGTCCTCATTCACCTCAACAATGGAGGTCGCAGCGTGATTAGGGGCAAGCAAATCACTATTCAGAAAACGCGTGGAGACAATTTCTTTGGCCTGCATGGCGTAATCACGGGTCACGAGCTGCAAGTCGCCAGACCTCAGGGGGTGGTCTTCGGCGAGTTCAGGATGGCTGCTCTCCGGCTCTTGCAACTCATTGTAACGCAGGTAATACACCCTCCCGGGTTCGACCTTGAGCGTGGCGTCTGCAATCAGGCTCAGGCTGAACGAATTGAGCCCCTCAAGCCCCAGCAGTGGCCGGCGGATGGCGATATGCCGCTCGCCAGGGGCAACTTCAAGCCAGGTAAAACTGTCGTTTCGAATATTGAAATAGTGGTGGTCGTCTATGTAAACGCTTGGCGCCTCGATTTCGTCCGCAGCCCACTGGGAATGGGTGCGGTAGAAATAGAGAACCGCATTGCTGCGATCCCACTCATCATTGCCGATATGAACGAAATCGTGCCCGGATACCGGGTGCAAAAACGAGCCAACGCTTTTACCGATGGACTGGTACACCGTGCAGCCGGCACCAGAAACCAACAGCAAAGCCACAAATACGGCCGCCAGTGGCCGGGGAAAACCGGGAAAAAGAAATCGGGTTGTCATTGTTGTGCACTCTTCATCCTTTCGCGAGTTGTCCCGATCATAACAACTGCAATCTCGCGGAACTGAGAGCTACCGCAAGGGATGAATACAAACTGTTACAAAGCACAGCAGGCCCTGCCTGCCCTGCTGTGCCTGCTTACCCGTTCGCAGCCGCCTTCTATTGGCCGGACATCCGCGAGCGCAGATCATTGACCTCTTCCGACAGGCGAACCAGCCTTGAGGTTAATTGCGCCCGCGAAGAGTCAATCGAAGACACGGTTTCCCTCAGCCCCGCCAGATCTTTGCGAACGGCATCCAGCTGGCTGCCGCTGGACAGGTTATTGGTGGCCTTTTCCAACGCCGCAATACGGCTTTCCAGGCCATCAATGGTGAGGTTTTGCTCTCGCTCGAAACGCAACAGCTGGCGCTCCACCAGCTTGTCCACTCCGGCCAGGGATTCATCCAGCTTCGTCAATTGTGAGGCATTCTCCTGGCCAGTTTCGCGAACGGCGGTAAGCTGCCGCTCAAAGTCCGATTGAACCTTGTCCAGCCTGGAGGACACCGTTGCCTCCAGCTCCTTGACCGAGGCAGACAATGCTTCCCGCTGGCTGTTGCCGCTATCCACATCTGACCTCAAAGATTCCAACCTGGCCTGGTGGTCGTCGAGCCGCTTGCGGTTGCGGTCATTAGCAACCCCCCACAGCTTGGCGATCTCGCTGTCAGCCGTATTGAGGCGTTCCTTGTGGGACGCCAGCGTGTCTTCAATGGATTGCCCTTTCTCTTGCAGGTTCTCGCCGGTCTCGGAAAGTTCCCCCTCAAACCGGGCCAGCGCCAGTTTGCTTTGGCGCGCCCAGTAATCCGCTTCTTCCAGCTGACCTTCCAGTGCCTGTATACGCTGCTCTTGCTGATACCAGCCAGCGCCCGCCGCTCCGGCAACAATCAACAGCGCGATCAACAACACTGCACTGCGGCCCGAACCACCACCGCCAGATGTTTTCCGGCGTTTTCCAGCAGGCTTGCCCGGGCCGCCATTACCGGCCGACTCTGGCACGGGTGCTTGGCGTTTTTTGCGCTCTTCCACTTTATTGCCGGGCACGCCGGTACGTACTTCATCATCATCTGGACGGATTGGTTCCATAACAGCTCCGGTATATGGACGGTAACGTTAATAAAGCACGATAATACCCGTACCTTGCGACTCAGCAAAATGACGGCCTGGAGAGCTGACAGTATGCGCTCCTTGGCCATCGACTGTTTGCATGGCCACGGGGCCTTACATACAATGTCCGGCTTTCTCACATATCAGGACTGTTGCATATGCAGCCGCTTGTAGGACTCATCATGGGCTCGAAGTCTGACTGGCCCACCATGGAACACGCCGCCGAGATGCTGGACAAGCTGGGCGTGCCTTACGAGACGAAGGTTGTCTCTGCCCACCGTACGCCGGATTTGCTGTTTGATTATGCCAAGACTGCCTCTGATCGGGGCCTGAAGGTGATCATTGCAGGCGCGGGCGGTGCTGCTCACCTGCCTGGCATGGTCGCGTCACAAACGTCACTGCCGGTCCTTGGTGTTCCCGTCCAGTCCAAAGCACTCAACGGTCTTGATTCGCTGCTGTCCATCGTACAAATGCCCGGCGGCATTGCGGTTGGCACCCTGGCAATTGGTAAAGCCGGTGCCACTAACGCTGGCCTGCTGGCGGCTCAGATTATCGGTACATTCAAGGACGATGTCCGTATAGCGGTCGATGAGTTTCGCGCTACACAGACACAGACAATCCTGGATAATCCTGATCCCAGCGATCAATAATCAGGAATCGGACTTTGGTGTACGAGCGGGTGGGGGATGCTTTCCAAAACACGCTCCTTGCGGCACATCCATGTGGCGCTTGGGCTCCGCCATCCATGGCTCCGCACAGTTTTGGAAAGCATCCCCCACCCACTCCCCGAACTAATGCAGATGCCTAATTAAAGGCAGGAGACAACGAATGAGAATTGGTGTTTTAGGGGCCGGTCAGCTTGGCCGGATGTTGGCTCTGGCTGGCTACCCGTTGGCCAAGACGTTTGTTTTCTATGATATGTCAGGTAATCCCAGTGCCGGGCTGGGTGAAGTGATTATTGATCGAGACGGTCAATACCTGGACGACCTCATTTCCCGGGTAGATCGGGTCACCTATGAGTTCGAACACTTGCCGGTGGACGTAGCAGAGCGAATTGCCAAAGAAAAGCCGGTTCACCCCTGCCCCCGAGCGCTGCAGGTTTGCCAGAATCGAGAAGCTGAAAAGACGCTCTTTGGCGAGCTTGGCATTCCCACACCAGAATGGAGAATTGCAGACACCGCAGAGTCATTGCAGGCCGCTGCCGAAGAACTCGGTTGCCCGGTGGTTGCCAAATCCAACACCGAAGGTTATGACGGCAAGGGACAGGCAGTTCTTCGTTCACCGGAAGACGCAGCAGAGGCCTGGAAATCCATTGGTCATCCGCGTCTGATCGTCGAGAAATTCGTCGAGTTTCGCCGCGAAGTCTCCATTATTGCCGTGCGTGCCGAGGATGGCGAACTGGCCTTCTATCCGATGGCGGAAAACGCTCATCACGAAGGCATCCTGCGTTATTCCATTGCTCCGGCACCAAAGCTGGAAAAACATGTCCAGGAAGACGCAGAACGTTACATCAAGGCGCTGCTGAACGAACTGAATTACGTCGGCGTACTAACGCTTGAACTCTTTGAAACCGCCGAAGGTCTGGTCGCCAACGAAATGGCACCGCGGGTCCACAACTCTGGGCACTGGACCATCGAGGGTGCCATGACCAGCCAGTTCGAGAACCACATCCGCGCCGTGAGCGGCCACCCCTTGGGAAGCACCGACGCTCGCGGTGTCAGCTGCATGATCAACATTATTGCCGAGCATGGCGACATTGAACGAATCCTTGAACTGCCTTACGCTCATGTACACCTCTACAATAAAGGCGAGCGCCCGGGCCGGAAACTTGGCCATGTGACCGTTCTGGCGGACAGCTACGAAGAATTGGTCTGGCGGGTAAAGAACTGCGCCCAGTTTTTACCCGGTTGTCCAGAGTTTAAAAGCACCCTGTCCGAGCAGTAGGCAGGGTGCACACAAGGGGTTGATATAACTCAAAGCGCCCCTATATTTAATAATGGCTTACATACACATAAACAGAGAGAATCAGGGAGAACGACCTCATGGCATTTGAACTTCCCGCACTGCCCTATGAAAAGAACGCACTGGAACCACACATCTCTCAGGAGACTCTTGAGTACCATTACGGCAAGCACCACAACACTTACGTAACCAAGCTCAACGGTCTGGTCGAAGGCACCGACAACGCCAACAAATCGCTCGAAGACATTATCAAGAGCGCCAGCGGCCCACTGTTCAACAACGCTGCCCAGGTCTGGAACCACACCTTTTACTGGCATTGCCTGAGCCCGAACGGTGGTGGTGAGCCTACAGGAGCAGCCAAGGACGCGATCGAAAAAGCCTTTGGTTCTTTCGAAGACTTCAAGAAAGAATTTAACGACAAGGCCGCCAACAACTTCGGTTCAGGCTGGACCTGGCTGGTGAAGAAGGCCGACGGCAGCTTTGCCATTGTTAATACCAGCAATGCCGAAACGCCGCTGACAACCGCCGACAAGCCGGTACTGACGGTCGACGTCTGGGAACACGCGTACTACATCGACTATCGCAATTCCCGTCCGAATTATCTGGAAGCGTTCTGGAAACTGGTTAACTGGGATTTCGTCAACGAAAACCTGGCATAACAGCGCTTCGGATACCTTGCAGGCCACAACCTGATCGAGTAGGAGGGGGAGTCACCTCCCCCGTCCTCTCACACCACCGTACATACGGTTCCGTATACGGCGGTTCATGGCTGACTCTGAAGCCGGGCCATCGTATCCAGCAAGCTTACCAGAGACAGGCGGTCGAATACCCTTTTAGGTAAGGCGGCGTTCATGTGCGAAGCGCCGCTATTCCACCAGGGTCCACGCCCATTCGTTGCACTCTGCCAGGCTCTCGGTTCAGTCAGACCCAGCCGCATCAAGTTGCGAGCCCGCGTGCGGGTCCGCTTCCATTGCTGCCACAGAATCAGACGGAGTCGCCGCCTTATCCAACCATCCAGAGCTTCTACCGAGCGCTTTGTGTCGGTCAGGCGGTAATAATTCGCCCAACCTCGCAGCACCGGGTTCAGCTTCCGAATAGTCGTTGTCAACGACTGCCCCCGTGACCGTCTAAGCAGAGGGCGCAGCTTGGCCAGATAAGCCCTCAGGCTCTTGGGGGCGATCCTCAATCGTACCTGCCTTTTGTGCCAGCTCACGCTGTAACCCAGGAAGCTCCGACGCCAAGGGCGATCCACGGCGCTCTTCGCCGTGTTTATCGTCAGGCGCAGGTGCGTTTCCAGATAGTGGGTGATGCTGGCCATGACCCGGTCACCGGCCCGTTGGCTGCGGACGTAGATGTTGCAGTCGTCGGCATAGCGGCAGAACCGGTGTCCCCGCCGCTCCAGCTCCCGATCCAGTTCGGTCAGGAGCACATTGGAGAGCAAGGGGGACAGGGGGCCGCCTTGCGGTGCCCCTTCCCGTCTCGGGCTGACCAGCCCACCGTCCAGCGTGCCGGCTTGCAGGTAACGACGGATCAGGGTGAGTATCCGGCGGTCGGTGATGCGACGAGCCAGCAGGCTCATCAGCACATCGTGATTGACCCGGTCAAAGAACTGGGCCAGATCCAGATCAACCACCCAGCGGTGGCCGTCGCTGATGTGCCGTTGCATGGCCTTGACCGCCTGGTGGGCACTTCGACCGGGGCGGAACCCATAGCTGTGGTCCGAGAAGTTCGGCTCCAGCATCGGGCTCAGCACTTGATGAAGCGCTTGTTGGATCAGGCGGTCCTGAACCGTCGGGATACCCAGTATCCGCTCCCCGCCTTGCGGCTTGGGGATACTGACCCGGCGTACCGGTTGAGGATGGTAATCTCCGGACAACAACCGCTCGCGCAGCGTTGGCCAGTGCTGTTGCAAGTGGGTTTTCAGGGCTGTCACCGGCATCTGATCGATACCAGCGGCACCCTTGTTAGACACCACCCGCTGATACGCACGCATCAGGTTCTGGCGCTCAAGCACCTGCTCCATCAGCGTGTTCGGCTCCGCGTTCGTCCACGAGTGAGCCTCCGTGTCTGCCTCGACACGGGCTTCAGTCTCTGCCGGATACCGTCCGGCGCCTCTCTGAATGCCCTGACCCATCCGGGTCGCTTCTGTCTTCATAAGCACACTACGAGAACTCGTCGCCTACTAGCGGCCAACCATGTTCGGTCCTTCAGTGCGCGGTGACGCACCTACTATGACCTCAGCTGAGTTCTGGCTCCCCATCCCCACCCCTCACGAGGTGAGTAGCACCATGGCAGAGAACCAGACTTCCCAGGGTAAGACGCGTGACCTTCACACTTATGCCCGCCGCATCTACGTCCACACCTTCCGTGCAAGTATCGGGCTTTGACGATAATGGCCGCCTTACCCGGTGTGACCGCCTCATGCGATTCCTGTTCGTCGGGCCAGTGTTTTGCCTGCGGCTTCCTTCAGATTCCACCTCGCGATGGACACCCTTGCCGTCCGGCTAATGGTTCCCCTTACCGGGCCCATAGGGGACTTGCACCCCCAAGTCATCCGGCCAGCACCACCTGCACCGGAACAGCGCCGTCAAGGCGCTACGCGCCATGCCTGGCGCACCACGCAAAAACGCCCGCACTTCGCGGGCGTTTTCGTATCTGTGATACAAACGATCTTACAAATTGATACACCCGTAGCCTGAATTATCTGGAAGAATTGCCGATACTGGGTACAGTAGGTAAAAACTGAACCATACTTGAAAAAGAATATGTCAGCCGAGAGCCCCTTTGCCCCAGGTGAGCGATACCGGGTCTCATTCAGTTGGAACGAATCAAACAGGCCTCCATGCAAAATTCTTATGAGGTAGAACATCGCCTGGGGTACCGGGTGCTGCGATGGGTACTCGCCGTGGCGTTAATTAGTGGGGTCATCGTCAGCACCGTGCAGGTCATCCTTGATGCCGGACGGGTATCGCAGTCTCTCGATGATCAGGCGCGGCAAACCATGGCACTGGTCAAGGACGCATCAACCCAGGCCGTTTTCAGTATCGATGCTGACCTTGCCCAACAGGTGGTCGACGGCCTCTTTGCTCAGGAAGCCATGCGTGTCGCACGCATTACCCACCCCGACGGCGAACCTCTCGGCAGCCGTAACCGCCCTTTAAAGGAAAGCGCCTCCCGCCGGATTACGGACCCGATTTTTGAATCTGAACGTTACTATCGCAAAGAGCTTTCCCGGGACACTGGCACCGGCAATGTTTACGGTTACCTTGAGCTAAGGTACGACACCGGTCCGGCTGCCCGAACCTGGCTTGAGCGCGCCTCCATCACCTTCGCCTCCGGCATCGCTATTGCCGTCATTCTCGGAATGGTGCTGTTTGTGGTTTTCCATCTACTGCTGACGCGCCCACTGCTACGAATTGTACGCTCTGTTAAACAGGTCAACCCGGATCACCCCGATGACAATCTGATTCACCTGCCTCACGGCCATCAGAAAGATGAATTGGGCCTTTGGGTCAACGCCACCAACAACCTCCTGGTTGCGATTGGCGACAGCCAGACCCGCCACCGGGAAGCAGAAGATCGTGTTACCCGGCTCTCAAGGTACGATCAGCTAACCGGCCTGCCCAGCCGAGACACCTTCATGGAGTTGCTCCAGGCCGATATTGCAGACGCCAGCGAGGACAACTTGGTCCTGTCACTGATCTGTTGTGGCATCGATGACTTCAAGTCCATCAACGAGCAGTGCGGTTTCCGCACCGGCGACATGATCCTGCAAACCGTGGCCGATCGCCTTACGCAGAAGCTCGGCGGTACGCGCTTTACCATCGCCCGACTGGGCAGCGATCAGTTTGTTGTGGTGGAGAAGGGATTGAGAGACGGATTTCAGGCGGCTGACACTGCCGACCGTATACTGGCCACCCTAAGCAGCCCGATGATCTTCGATGACCAGACCATCACCATGACCGCCACCCTCGGCATCGCCCTGTTTCCAGGAGACGCGAGTCAAGCCGACAGGTTGCTGCAAAACGCCGAACAAACCATGGCCCTGGCCAAGGAAGGCGGACACAATTATTTCCAGTTCTACGTTGCCAGCGTTGACCAGGAAATTCGTGAACGCAAACAGCTTGAGAAAGATCTCTCCATCGCGCTCCACAACCAGCAGTTCCACTTGGTTTACCAACCACAGATCAACCTGGAAACCCACCGGATTATCGGGGCGGAAGCGCTGATTCGCTGGGAACATCCAGAGAAGGGCCTTGTGCCACCGGATCACTTCATACCGGTGGCCGAGATGAACGGCAGTATCGTGGAAATCGGCCAGTGGGTTCTGGACCAGGCCTGCTGGCAGGCGGCGCGCTGGGCCAGAGACGGCATGCCCCTGCGCATTGCGATCAACCTTTCAGCGGTACAATTACGTCAGAACCACATCGTGGACGAGATTCTGGATACCCTGAAACGCCACAACATCCCCGCCGGACGTCTTGAACTGGAAGTGACCGAAACCAGTTTCATGACCAATCTGGAAGACGCCGTGAAGAAGCTGAAACGCCTGCATAAAGCGGGCATCAGCATAGCGGTGGATGATTTCGGTACCGGTTACTCTTCCCTGACCTACCTCAAGCGCATGCCGGTCCAGCATCTGAAAATCGACAAGCAGTTCATTCATGACCTGCTTGTCAACGAGGAAGACACCCGCATTGCCAACACCATCATCGACCTTGGCAAGAGTCTGAATCTGACGGTGGTGGCCGAAGGCGTTGAGACCGCTGAACAGGAATACTACCTCGCGCAGCGTGGCTGCAAACTGGCCCAGGGCTACTACTTCAGCAAGCCGCTCAAACCCCACGATTTCGAGGTATTTGTTGCTAGCTTTCACAACAAAATTGTCGAAAATAATGTCTGACCACTGAGTCACCCCACCAGGAACGCAAGGAGCCGCCCATGGGAACCACACTGATCGGCCTGATTGTTATTGCAGTCGTTGTTGTCTACATCGTGTTTATCTACAACCGCCTGGTATCCCTGAGAAACCAGTTCAAAAACGGATTTGCCCAGATTGATGTTCAACTCCAGCGCCGCCACGACCTGATTCCCAACCTGGTGGAATCGGCCAAGGCCTACCTTTCCCACGAGCGCAACACCCTTACCGAAGTGATGGAAGCCCGGAATAATGCGGTCAGCGCTCAGAAGGACGCTGCGGGCGACCCAGCAGATGGAGGCAAAATCCAGCGCCTGGGAAGCGCCGAGAACATGCTCTCTAAAGCGCTCGCCAACTTTTACGCCGTGGCGGAAAACTACCCAGAGCTTAAAGCCAACGAAACCATCCAGCAGTTGATGGAAGAGCTTTCCAGCACAGAGAACCGGGTTTCCTTTGCCCGCCAGGCCTACAACGATGGCGTCATGGGCTACAACATCTTCCGTGAACAGTTCCCCAACAACATCGTGGCCGGACTGTTCGCTTTCAAACCTTCCTCCCAGCTGGAGCTGGAATCTCCTGAGGCCCGTCAGGCGCCGAAAGTCGCCTTCTGAGGCCCGTTGCCATGGCACATCCCGGTTTTTTCCAGCGCCAGGCCAGCGCCCGTCGCAACACGGGCTTGCTGGTGGCTCTGTTTCTAGCCGCGGTCGTGATCATCACGCTCCTGGTTTGCCTGGTGGGTTATCTGGTAACCCGCAGCGAATACACCGGGCTGGCGTTTGCCGACTGGCTACTGAGCCGCCATGGGCTGTATACAGCGATAGCGGTCGTTGCCCTGATCGGTATTGGCTCTCTGATCCGCTGGGCGGACCTGTCGGGCGGTGGCGAGCGTGTTGCAAAAATGGTCGGCGCCCGTGCGATTGACCCCGCCACCAGGGACACCGACGAGCGTAGGCTTCGCAATATCGTGGAAGAAATGTCCATCGCCAGCGGCATCAGTGTGCCCGATCTTTACGTGATGGATCATGAAACCGGCATCAACGCCTTTGTGGCCGGCTATACGCCCGGCGAGGCGGTCATGGTGGTGACCCATGGGGCCCTGACACAACTCACCCGTGATGAGCTCCAGGGCGTCGTTGGTCACGAGTTCAGCCATGTTCTCAACGGCGATATGCGTCTGAACGTCCGTTTGATCGCCATCCTGGCCGGCATCCTGATGATCGGACAGATCGGCGCCTTCCTGCTCAGGGCATCCTTCTACCGCTCCCATGTATCCAGCCACTCATCCCGTGACCGTCGGGGCCAGGCTGTTTTCGGGCTGGTAGGTTTGGCGCTGCTGGTAATCGGCTATGTGGGCGTGTTCTTCGGAAGACTGATTCAGTCCGCGGTATCACGGCAACGGGAAATGCTGGCGGATGCCTCCTCGGTACAATTCACCCGTAACCCCGAAGGCATTGCCGGCGCGCTGTTCAAGATTGGCCTCAAAGGGGGCTATCTGGACACCACCAGCCATGCCAGTGACATGAACCACATGTGTTTTGGCGAAAGCGCACGCATGAAATTTGCAGCATTGCTGGCGTCCCACCCTCCGGTTCAGGAGCGTATCGAAGCCATCCAGCCGGGTATGTTTGCCCGCCTTCGCAGCAGGCTTAGAGACAGCGAACCGGGAAGTGCCCTTCGATCCATGGGCTCGCTCCAAACCTCCGAAACCAGTGCAGATACGGCCCATGGAGCGGTTTCCGGCTTCAGCGCAGCCAGCCCTCGCGCCTCCACATCGCCCCTGAACACCCGGCCATCGGCAGATATCTCAACGACGGTAGGCACCGTCAACAAACGCAGCGAAGACTACGCCGTGGACCTTCTCAACCGACTGCCATCAACATTTCGCAACCTGCTTTACACCCGGGCCGGCGCCATTCAGCTGTGCTATGCGCTACTGATCTACCAGCTTCCTGAGTCATCGCAACAGAAACGACTGGCGCTGGTCACCGCCAACGCCCTCTTTGCGCCCAACGCCGACCTGTTGAACAAACTGCTGCCCGCCCTTACCTCACTGGGCGAGGCAGTACGATTCCCGGCGCTGGAACTGGCCATGCCGGCCCTGAGAAAGCTCGATCCGGATGAGCGCAACCAGTTAATGTCGTGTACGGAGGTGTTGATCAGGGCAGACAACCGACTGAGCCTCTACGAACTGGCCATGCATACCTTTCTTCGCCGCCACCTGGCGGGAGACTCGGCCCGCCCGGTTCCGGTACGCCATCGCAGCTACCGGACAGTAACCGACCAGTTGCAAGTGCTGTTCAGCCTGATGGCCCGGGCGGGTGCTCGTCAGGGCATCGACAGCCAGGGACTGTTCACTGAGGCGATGGCAGGTTTTACCGACGGACCTAAGGAGCCGGAACTTCTGGAGACGGTGTCGATCAAGCATCTGCGGGATGCGCTTTTGGTGCTGAACACCCTGTCGCCGCTGCTAAAACCGGCAATTCTCGACGCTTGCGGCCATTGCGTGCTTGCGGATGGAGAGATCAAGACCACGGAATATGAGTTGATCCGCCTGGTGGCGGATCAACTGGACTGCCCGATGCCGCCACTGGCAGCCTGAGATCAGCCCCTTGGCCGATCAGTCAAGCTGAGGCCGGAACAGCGAGTCTTTCGTTGGCGGTCTTTCCGGGTCTGGCAGGCCCAGCTTCTTGCGCACACCGAGATTGATCTCCCACAGGCTCTGGAACTTCTCATCCGTGGCGGCTACAGCATCGGCCTTGCCAAGCATGATCGTCGGGCGCAGGAATACCAGCAGGTTGCGTTTCACCCGGCGCTCGGATTCGGAGGAAAACAGACGCCCCAACACCGGGATGTCGCCCAGCAGGGGAACCTTACTCTTATTCACCTGCAAATCATCGGTTGTCAAACCACCCAGAACGATGGTTTCGCCATCATCTGCCAGGACCGTGGTCTTGATTTCACGCTTGTTGGTAATGATATCGGAGGCGGACTCCACGCTGTCACCAATATTCTCGGTGGTCTGCTCCACCACCAACCGTACAAGACCATCGGCGCTGATAGTGGGTGTCACCTTCAGGGTGAGACCGATATCGCGACGCTCAATCGTGGTAAATGGGTTGGTTGTACCGTCACCTGTGACAGTGGACTGACCGGTACGGAAAGGTACGTTCTGGCCAACGATGATTTCGGATTCCTGGTTATCCAGGGTAATGATACTGGGAGTAGACAGCAGATTTGCCGCCGCCGAGGTCGACAGAGCCTGCAGCAGCACGCCCCAGGAAACGCCGTTTTCATTCCGCTGGCCTGCGCCAATGGTAATACCGCCGGTGGCCGGTGCAATCACCGAATCAGAAAGGATCGCACCCAATACGTCGCCCAGGCTTCGGCCGACGTTGTTGAAGTTAGTGCCGGCTACTGGCGTAGACTCGCCGGATTCATCCCCCAGCGCCAACTGGACGCCCAGATCCTGCCCCAGTTCATCGCTGATTTCGACGATGGCCGCCTCAATCATTACCTGGGCACGACGAACATCCAGAGCCTTAACGATCATTTCAGCTTCTTGCATCATCGACGGTTCACCGCGTACCACAAGTGCGTTCAGACCCTCGTCAGCGAACACTGAAAAGCTCGTATTACGCCCGCTTCCGGTACTGCCGCCAGCACCACCTGAGCCCCCAGTGGATTCCTTGGCCACCTCACCCATGACACCCTTGAGAATCTCGGTAAGATTCTCCGCGTCCGCGTGGCTCAGGCGAATGACCTTGGTCGTACCGCCGGTGGCTGAGGGCTGGTCCAGCTTCCTGATCAGCTCCCTCATCTTGTCACGGAAGGTTTCATCCCCCCTGAGAATAAGCCGGTTGCTGCGCTCATCGGCCGTTACGCTGTACTTGCGGGCAGCGTTATCGCCACCACCCTGGCCCAATTCCGCCGGAGCCAGTTCCTGCAGCAACTCGACCATATCGCCCACCCAGGCCTCTTCGAGCTGGATCACCTCCACCTCGTATTTGGACGGACTGTCGAGCTCTCTCACGATCTGTTCGATGCGCTGGATATTGGAAGAGTGGTCGCTGACGATCAGGGCGTTGGCGGCCGCCACCCCCGCCAGGTGGCCATACTTGGCCACGAGCGGGCGCAGGATGGGCACCAGTTCGAGGGCATTGGCGTTATCGATCTGGATAACACGGGTAATCAGCTGCTCTGAGGGTACCTCCGTAAACCGCTCCAGCGACTCAGCGGATTGTTTGGCGTCCACCTGCTGAACCACCTTGATCACTTCCTCACCGGGAATGGCGGTGAAGCCATGCACCTGCAACACGGCCAGGAACAGGTCGTAAATCTCGTCCTTGTTCATGGGGGCACTGGACAGGACGGTCACCTTTCCCTTCACCCGTGGATCCACAACAAAGCTGTAGCCGGTGATATCGGCCACCTGGGTCACAAAGGCGCGAATGTCGGCGTCCTTGAGGTTCAGTCGCCAGGTCTCCGTTTCCTGCCCGTAAGCAACAGACATCAGGGGCATCAGCAGGGCCAGAACAAAGGCCCGGAATAATTTGGATCTGTGGTTAAGCATCTGGCGTTATTGTCCTGTATCGTTAAATCCGTTCATCGCCACTGTTCAGGTATGGCATAGCTCACGGTCAGAATGGATCCGTCCCGTTCAATTTCTATTTCCAATTGCGGCTCAGACCGCCAATTCTCAAAAAGCATCATATCCTGCTCAAGATCCCCCAGCCGCTGGCCATTGACGGCAGTGATGACGTCACCGGCCCTGAGGTTGACAGCATTGAGCATGGCATTGGAACCATCGTACACATAACCGGACGTACCTCCCTCCCCGGTCGGGCTCAGCCCGTATGGTGCAAGCGCCGCAACTCCCTGGGAATCAAGCTGTTCCCGTGCTTCACTCAGGAACTGCTCCGGCGAAGACGCCGGTTCCGCCAAATCTTCTTCCACGCCCTCAACCAGGCCAGTGGAAAGCTGTTCTTCAAACGTCAGGGTTTCGTATTGCCCATTCCTGCGAATCAGCACCCGGCCTGGTTCCACTTCCGCCAGTTCGGCGTTACCGGGCAAGACCTCACCCACACGATAGTGCTCAGTTACTCCATTGCTTCCCGCAACTATAGCACCGGAGTCCTCCGGGCGCTCTGCCACCAGCACACCTTCAAGCCTGAGGTTGAGCCTGGTTTCCGGTGCCGACCGGCGTACCACTTCTGCGACACGGGTTTGTTCTTCCGCCCTGCCAAACACCTGATGGGCCGCCAGTGGCTGTAATCGGCCGCCACCTGAAGCGCTCGCGCGGCTGTCAGAGGCGGGTGCCATGGCCACCGGGCGGTCATCCCAGGCGATGAGCCAGGTTGTCTGCGCCAGTACCAGGGCAACATAAACCACGAGGCCCGCCAGTAACAAATTGGCCAGCAACCGGGGCAGTCGCCGGCTACCGATAACAGCCGCCATTGCTGTCACAGAGCACCTCCCGGAATCAAGGGCTGCTTGACCCTGAAGACGACATCACTGGGGTTAGCAGAATCTGGCCAGGGTTGGTCGGCCAGGTCGATCATGCGTTTATAGACTCGCAACTCCATCATACCGTTCCAGCGAATCTCGGCATCCGCCGCGGGGCCATCGCCGCCCTGCTCCGAGATGACCAGCGCAACGCCATCGGCCGTACTGTCCATCGTCGCCAGCATGGGGGGGAAATCTGCCTGGCCAATATTATTCCCCATGGGCCAGGTAACCTGGCCTCCTGCCCAGCGGCCAACGCCGTCGGCCTGGGTCACGCGGTTGTCCTGCCACGACAACACCAATCGATCAATGGTGACGTCACCTTCGATGACGGCTCCACCGCTGCGTCGGATCAGGTCCTCAAATTCAGCGACTGCCAGATGGCCACTGGCGTTGAGGGTGCCTGCCCCCTGCCATCCGAGACTAACATTGCCATCCACGGAAGACTGTGACGACGACACTGAAAAATCGACGGGTAACGATAATCCAGAAACGGACGGCATGCCCAGCCGCCACTCAAGCCTCACAGGATAACCGGCGACCACCACGCCGGCAGCGCCTGACCAGACCCTGCCAGACACCTGACTGACCTGGACTTCCGGCGGAAGCGCAACATAGGCAGACGCCTGATGCCAAAGCCATCCGGCCGGTACGAGAACCACCAGCGCCACCAGATAAACCAGCACACCGGCCAAGGTCAGCAGGAACACTTTGCCGGGTCTGAGAAAGGCTTTTGCTGGGGTTTCGCTCATACAGTGTCACAAAGATAAATGGCCGGTTGCCGAGTCTAGCAAAGCCATTTCGCAAGTTCATGACAAAAAAACAAAAAACCCCGCATCGGTGTGAACCAATGCGGGGTTTTCCGGGTTTATGGGGCCATTCCTCAGAAATTGAGAATTGGTCCGGATCCGGTCGGCATTACATCATGCCGCCCATGCCTCCCATTCCGCCCATGCCACCCATGTCCGGCATACCGCCGCCGGCGCCTTCTTCTTCCGGCTCGTCCGCAATCATCGCCTCAGTGGTGATGATCAGGGAAGCCACGGAAGCGGCTGCCTGCAGCGCGGAACGGGTCACTTTGGCCGGGTCAAGGATACCCATTTCCAGCATGTCACCGAACGCTTCGGTAGAGGCGTTATAGCCATAGGCACCTTCGCCTTCCATGATCTTGTTCACAACAACGGAGGCTTCACCACCGGCGTTGGTCACGATCTGGCGCAGCGGAGCTTCCATGGCACGGCGCAGGATGTTAACGCCCGCCTTTTGCTCTTCGTTGATGGCGTCAACCTTGTCCAGAGCCGCGATGGCGCGAATCAGAGTGACACCGCCGCCCGGCACAATGCCCTCTTCAACCGCAGCGCGGGTGGAGTGCAGAGCGTCTTCAACGCGGGCCTTCTTCTCTTTCATTTCCACTTCAGAACCGGCGCCAACCTTGATGACGGCTACACCGCCAGCCAGCTTGGCCACGCGCTCCTGGAGCTTTTCCTTGTCGTAGTCGGAAGAGCTGTCTTCAATCTGCTTACGGATCTGCTCAACGCGGGCTTCGATATCACCCTGAGCACCAGCACCGCCAATAATGGTGGTGTTTTCCTTGGTGACGTTGACGCGCTTGGCAGTACCCAGGTCATCAATGGTGGTGTTTTCCAGAGACAGGCCGACTTCTTCGGAAATAACAGTGCCGCCAGTCAGAATAGCGATGTCCTGCAGCATTTCCTTGCGGCGGTCACCGAAGCCGGGTGCTTTTACAGCATTTACTTTCACAATGCCGCGCATATTGTTCACGACCAGGGTCGCCAACGCTTCACCTTCGATGTCTTCAGCAATAATCTGCAAAGGCTTACCAGCCTTGGCCACAGATTCCAGAACGGGCAGAAGCTCACGGATGTTGGAGATCTTCTTGTCAACCAGCAGGATGTACGGGTCATCCAGTTCGGTGGACATGTTTTCCTGGTTGTTGATGAAGTACGGAGACAGGAAGCCACGGTCAAACTGCATGCCTTCCACTACGTCCAGCTCGTCTTCCAGGCCACGGCCTTCCTCAACGGTGATAACGCCTTCCTTACCCACTTTCTCCATCGCGTCTGCGATAAGCTGGCCGATGGTCTCGTCGCCGTTGGCGGAGATCGTGCCTACCTGGGCAATGTTGCGGCTGTCGTCACAGGGCTTGGACAGGTCACGGATGGCCTGTACTGCTGCGATTGTCGCCTTGTCGATGCCACGTTTGAGGTCCATCGGGTTCATGCCGGCAGTAACGGCCTTGATGCCCTCACGAACAATGGCCTGTGCCAGAACGGTCGCCGTGGTGGTGCCGTCACCGGCGGTATCATTGGCCTGGGAAGCAACTTCCTTGACCATCTGGGCACCCATGTTCTCGAACTTGTCTTTCAGCTCGATTTCCTTGGCGACGGATACGCCGTCCTTGGTGACGGTTGGTGCGCCGAAGGACTTGTCCAGAACAACGTTGCGGCCTTTCGGGCCCAAGGTTACCTTAACTGCGTCCGCCAGGATGTTGACACCCTGAACCATGCGTTTACGGGCGCTGTCACCGAATCTAACGTCTTTTGCTGCCATGTCATCTATTCCTGTTCGTTAAACCCAATTCAATCGTTCAATCGGATTGCTGCGTAACCGAGCGCTTACTCGAGAACGCCGAAAATGTCGTTTTCGCTCATGATGAGCAGGTCTTCGCCGTCAACCTTTACGGTGTTACCGGCATACTGGCCAAAGACCACGGTGTCACCCACCTTTACCGCCAGCGCACGGGTTTCGCCATTGTCGAGAATACGGCCATTTCCTACGGCGATAACTTCACCCTGGGACGGCTTCTCTTTGGCATTACCCGGCAGTACGATGCCACCAGCTGTTTTCTCTTCTTCTTCCTTACGGCGCACGACAACACGATCGTGTAGCGGACGAATTTTCATTGCTCGATATCTCCAATGTCAGGTTAGGTTTGGCAATGATGGTTGCGTTAAAAGCCGGGGCTTTTAACCAACTGTTTTACAGCGGTTATTAGCCCGCAGCGAACTTGTGAGACCTATGTGGGGGTGGCCGATGCGTTTTCAACACTTCCCCCGAAAAATTTTTCAGTTTTTTTTCGGACCGCCATCGCCGTGATCACTATCCTCTCGGCCTTCGGTATTCCGGTTCAGGCGATCGTAGTCGCGCTCGGTTTCGTCGCGGTATTCCCCTTCAATAATGTCATCGTTCCTGTCGAAAGGATTTTGACGCCCGAACGGCCCTTCGCGGCCACCAAAGGGCCCCTGCCCCTGGAAAGGCCCCTGCTGGCCTGCGGTAAATGTGAAACCGCCGGACTGACCGGCCACCACCATTCGCTTCAGAGCCTG
The DNA here is from genome assembly GCF_054968585.1 of Marinobacter sp. G5_S1_61_S3. Lineage (NCBI taxonomy): Bacteria > Pseudomonadati > Pseudomonadota > Gammaproteobacteria > Pseudomonadales > Marinobacteraceae > Marinobacter > Marinobacter sp. G5_S1_61_S3. Next base: position 21,704 of record NZ_JBQKUK010000015.1, read on the forward strand.
GGCCGCAAACCAATGACGGGTCCCGGGAATCAGGCACAGGAAGCCGATGGTGTCGGTGACGAATCCCGGTGTCAGCAGCAGGGCGCCGCCCACGGCCAGAATCAGGCCTTCCGCCACTTCCTTCGCTGGCAACTCACCACTATTGAGCCTCTGATTGGCTTTCAACAAGGTGGCGAGCCCTTGCTGCCTCAGCAGCGCGGCACCAATGATGGCCGTCAAGAGGACAAGGCCAATGGTATTCAGGGCGCCAATCATGGTGCCAACTTTGATCAATATCGTCATTTCGACGATGGGCATGACAATGAATAAAAACAGAAAAATGCCCAAGGGAGCCTCCGTGGATGAGCGTTGGTCTGGTTGCTGCGACCGTAAAAACCTCTGATATACTCGCCGCTTCCGCTAATGCTTAACCTTAGGGCAAAACATGAAACTTCAAGATTCCGTGATCGCAATTACTGGCGGCGGCCAGGGTTTGGGCCGAGCCATGGCTGAGTATCTGGCAGCCAAAGGGGCTCGTCTGGCGCTGATTGATCTGATGCCGGAGAAGCTGGAAGAGGCTGCAGCCGCCTGTAAGAAAGCCGGTGGCGATGCCAGAACCTATATCTGCAATGTCGCCAAGGAAGACGATGTCGAGAAGACATTTGAGGCTATCGTAGCGGATTTTGGTCAGCTTAACGGGTTGATTAACAACGCTGGCATCCTTCGGGATGGGCTGATGGTGAAGGTTAAGGACGGCCAGGTTGAGAAGCGCATGGAGCTGTCGCAGTGGCAGTCGGTGATTGATGTGAATCTGACGGGGGTTTTTCTGTGCGGCCGTGAGGCGTCTACGCAGATGATCAAGAATGGCGATCAGGGTGCGATTATCAACATTGCGTCGATTTCCCGTGCGGGGAATATGGGCCAGAGCAATTATTCTGCCGCCAAGGCGGGGGTTTCGGCGTTGGTGCCGGTGTGGGCCAAGGAGCTTGCCCGTTATGGCATTCGGTGCATGGGGATTGCGCCTGGCTTTATCGAGACCGAGATGACGGCTTCGATGAAACCGGAGGCCCTTGAGAAGATGACCGCTGGTATTCCTTTGAAGCGTATGGGCAAGCCGGAGGAGATTGCGTCGGCGGCGGCGTTTATTTTTGAGAATGACTATATGTCGGGGCGGATGATTGAGGTTGATGGGGCGCTTCGGCTGTAGGTTTTGAGCTTTGCTCCTCTCTGCTACCTAGCCTGAAGGGTTTGGGGGCTGGCTAGGGGGTGGTGCCCGACTGTACTCCGATGTATATCAACCCAATAAACTACGGGCGCCAGCCGAACTGCTTCATTGATATTCGTCCATCTACAACGACGACTCCTTCCTCCCGCAAGCTCTGGGCTTGCGTCTCAAAAGCCTCGCTGCCGATGGAGAATGCGATCTGGCCATTGCTTCTGATCACGCGATACCAGGGAATGGCGTGCCCTTCTGGGAGTTTTCCCAAAGCTTTACCAATATACCGGGCCTGCCGGCCCAGGCCGGCCATATCTGCGATCTGGCCGTAGCTGGCTACGCAGCCAGGGGGGATAGCGGCGACAACCTGCCAGATTTTCTGGTCTTTGGTGGGTTCGGTCATGATGACTCGGCCGTCTCGTTGCGAGGCGCCAAGGCGTCCAGGCGCTCCCCTTTTCGCATCATGTAGATGGCGAGCAGTATAGCGGGGACGCCCATCAGCCCGGCCAGCAGGAAGAATTCCGCGTACCCATAACCGGCCACGACAATGCCGGAAAAGCCACCGAGGAATTTTCCGGGCAACGTCATCAAGGAACTGAACAGAGCGTACTGCGTGGCAGTGAACGAAGCACTGGTCATGCTGGATAGCCAAGCTATCAGGGCCACGTTGGCGATGCCGCCGCTGAGGTTGTCAGCACTGACCACGAGCGCCAGGGTGCCCAGGTCCGGGGGGTACTGAGCGAGTACCACGAACAGCAAGTTGGTCGCGGCGGTCATGACGGCGCCGGTCAGCAGCATGCGGCGAACGCCATAACGCACAACGAGCACGCCACCCAGAAGCGACCCAGCGATTGTCATGAAGAAGCCGAAGACTTTGGTAACGTCCGCCACTTCGGTCTTGGAGAAGCCCATGAAATCGAGGTAGAACGGATTGGCCATCACGCCCATGGCGATGTCCGATATTCGGTAGACCGCCACGGTGATCAGAATCAGGATGGCCAGTTCCCGGTAGCGCCGGAAAAAATCCAGGAACGGCCCGGCGACCGCCGCGTAAAACCACCCGACAAACCTCGCCAGGCGTGGGTTCAGGTGGGCGCGCTTCGCCGCTTCCTGCTCAATTTTTCCGGCAATGTCCTGCGCAGCGGCAAAGTGATTGACCTCAGGCTCCCTTACGATGAGCACGGTGGCCATGCCCACACCAACCAGCAAAGCCATCACCTCGTAAGACACCTGCCAGGACCAGAACTCTGCCAAGTACAAAGCTCCCGCACCAGCCACCAACAATGCCAACCGGTAGCCGAAGATATAGGTAGCTGCCAATGCCGCTTGGAGCCGCTCTTCGGCAATTTCAATCCGATAGGCATCAATGGCCACATCTTGCGTGGCGGAGGAAAAGGCCACCAGCAGTCCGCACCAGGCCATCATCTCAGGCGCTGCCGTGGCGTCCACGTGAGCCATCAGATAAAGGCCGCTGGCAATGCCCGTCTGGGCGAGCAAAATCCAGCTTCGGCGTTTTCCCAACAGTCTGTCGAGAATCGGTAACTTCAGCCGGTCGACAATTGGTGCCCAGAACACCTTGATGGAGTAGGTAATCCCAAGCCAGCTGAAGAACCCAATGGTCGCGGTCTCCACACCGACATCCGCAAGCCTTGCGTTCAGAGTGGAGAACACCAGCAGGAACGGCAGCCCCGCCGAGAAGCCCAGAAACAGAAGCGCAATAACCTGCCACCGGGTGTAGGTGTCGAGTGTTTCTTTCAGCAGGGTCCGGTTCAAGCCGTATAAAATGGTGCTGCTCCCCGATCAGTCGCGGAAGTTGTTGAACTGGAGAGGAATATCGAGCTCGGCTTCCTTCAAAAGGGCAATGGCTGTCTGCAGGTCATCACGTTTTTTCCCTTTCACCCGCACTTTGTCACCTTCGATGCTGGCCTGGACCTTGAGCTTACCGTCCTTGATCATCTTGACGATCTTCTTGGCCATGTCGGTTTCGATTCCCTGCTTCAATTGCAGATGCTGCTTGACCAGTTTGCCGGCTTTGCTTTCTCCGTCTTCGGATAGCGCCCGGGAATCGATATTGCGCTTGGCGAAGGCCATGCGCAGCATGTCCATCAACTGCTCCAACTGGAATTCCTGTTCGGCGCTGATGGTGATGCCTTTGTCGTCCAGTTCGATGTCCGCGTCCACGTTCTTGAAGTCCCAGCGATTGCCCAGCTCGCGCTTGGCCTGGTCCACGGCGTTGGTGACTTCGTGCATGTCGATTTCAGAAACGATGTCAAAAGAAGGCATGATGTGTTCTCACTTTTTACAATTATCCACGTCAGGGCACGTACAAAACGCTATACTGGTGCCCTTCTGGTTGCGCAAGGTGCCAAAGCATACCAAGACCGGGCCGGCACCGCATCTGACAATGGACTGGTGAGTAGTAGTTAACAATGCCAAATCTTGATCTTCCCATCCTCGTGGTAGACGATGCCAAATTCAGCAGTATGGTGGTGGGCCGAACCCTCCGCAATGCAGGGTACCGCGACGTACGAATCGCCAACAATGCCCCTGCCGCGCTTGAGTTTATTGACCAACGCCCGGTCAGTGTGCTGATTGCCGACTGGTTGATGCCGGAGATGGACGGGCTGGAGCTGACCGATCAGGTCCGCCAGCAGGATGAGCAGAACAACCACTACACCTACGTGATCCTGCTCACCGCCCGGGAGAGCGTGGAGGCCCTGTCAGAAGCATTCGACCGGGGCGTCGACGATTTCATCTATAAATCGGACATGACCAAGCAGCTGATTCCAAGGATTTTCGCGGCCGACCGCATGGCAGACCGCCAGAACACCCTGCTGCGCGCCAATTCCCTGTTGATCGAGAACAACCGCGAACTGGAAAGCAGCAACATCATTGATCTTGAAACGGGCCTCTGCAACAACCGTTATGCCCGGAATAAGCTGGGCAAATGCCTGCGGCAGGCGGAATCCCGAGGCGGTGCTTCTGCCTATGTGCTGTGCGGCATTCGCAACTGGCAGGAACTCAAGCGTAAGCACGCTCCCTCGGTGATGAGTGAGCTGGCCGTTGGCATCGCCCGCCGCCTGAGCCACCTGATCCGGCCCATGGACTCCCTGTGCCGCGTGGGCGACAACCAGTACGCGATTATCGCTCACTTCCCAAACAGCGATCATTGCTCCACAACAGCTTTTCGCCGCGTATTCGACGGCATTAACCACAAAGCTCTGAAAACCACGGCGGGTTACATCTCGGTTGAGGCAGGCATGGTGCTTTGCAGGGCGGATGCCCAAAACGGCACCCCCTCGGTTCAGGAGATGGAGCGTGCAGCAGTTCAAGGCTTGGTAGATGCCTATGAGACCCGGCGGTTTACCGAGACCAGGCCAGAGCTTGAGAAAGCCTGAAGGAAGAGTGTCGGATTACGCTACGTAACACTGCGACACACATCACAAACAGACTTCCATGAGCGAAAGCCCTATTCTGAAATTGTGGATTTAAGCAGTATCCCCCATGGCGGAGGAGCCGAGTAGTACCTCCGCCGCCAAATGGGGAAAGTCCGCAGAATTAACGAATTTTTCAGGCACTTTCGTTCTTTCCTTGTTTTTAAGCCAGCTTCTTAGCTGGCTTTTTTCTTTTCTGCTTCCGTTATACTGATGGCAACAATAACCCCAAGACGTTGCCGTAATCATGAAGACCCTCGGAACCGCCTCCGTAGCAGCCCTAAGACAATATGTCCGCGCCGCCAATGCCCAAGGCCTGGATACCTCAGCACTGTTCAGCAACGCCGGGCTTGATGCGTCGATTCTCCAGACCGACGACGAGCGTATAAACGGCGAGCAGTTCCAGGCATTCATACGGCTGCTTTGTGAACAAAGCAATAACCCCATCCTCGGCCTTGAAACCGGTGACTTCGTGCAACCGGGGTCCTACAGTGTTCTCGGGTATATCACCATGAGCTCCGCCACGCTGGGAGAAGCAGTAGCTCGTATAGCCCCGTTCGAGAAACTGGTCGGCGACATGGGAACGACGCAAATTGCGGGTAGCGGCGATCACATCAAACTGATCTGGGCCTGCAACTACACCGACCCGGTCGTTCGCCCCCAGATGGTGGACAACGTCTTCGCCTCCTGGATCAACTACGCCCGCTGGCTGGCCGACAACAACGCCGCCTCGCCAGTGGAAGTACACCTCGAACACCCTTCCCCCGGGCCGGAGTTGGAGAGCGCCTACACGGAACGCTGGGGCTGCCCGGTACGTTTTCGTTCCAACGAAGATGCCATTGTTCTGCACAAAGACCTGCTGAGCACTCCCCTACGCCAGCCTGACCCACTGCTGCGAAAAACCCTGGAAGCCCACGCCCTCAGCCAACTGGCCACCCTGGAAACCGACACAGCCCTCACCAACCGGGTTAAACACAGCATTCGCAAACAGTTGATGCACGGCATCACCCGCCAGGACATGGTCGCAGACCATCTGGGCATGACCAGCCGAACGCTGCAGAGAAAACTTAGCCAGGAAGGTGTTTCGTATCAGCAGTTGCTGGACGAGGTAAGACAGGCAATGGCGGAAGATTTTCTGACGAACAGCGAACTGGGCATTCCGGAGATAGCGTTGAGGCTGGGGTACAGCGAAACAACGTCGTTTCACCGAAAGTTCAAAGCAGAGACGGGGAAGACGCCCGGAGAGTTCCGGGCGTCACGGGAGGCCACTTAAAGCTTGCGACCCTTGCCAGCCGCAATCCTCAACCGAAGCGCATTCAGCTTGATAAAGCCTTCAGCATCCTTCTGATCGTAGGCGCCCTGGTCTTCCTCGAAGGTCGCAATCTTCTCATCGAACAGCGAATCGTCAGACTTACGCCCAACCACATCCACGTTGCCCTTGTAGAGCTTCAGGCGCACGGTACCGTTTACATAAGTCTGGGTCTGGTCGATCAGCGCCTGCAGCGCTTCCCGCTCAGGGGACCACCAGTAACCGTTGTAAATCACCTCCGCATAACGCGGCATGATGCTGTCCTTCAGGTGCGCCACTTCGCGGTCCAGGGTGATGGACTCAATCGCACGGTGGGCGCGCAGCATGATGGTGCCGCCCGGAGTTTCGTAACAACCGCGGGATTTCATACCCACATAACGGTTCTCAACAATGTCCAGACGACCAATCCCGTTCTCGCCGGCGACCTTGTTCAGGTGTTCAAGCACCTCGTGAGGCTTCATGGCCTGGCCATCAATCGCCACGATATCGCCTTTCTCATAGGTCACTTCGATATAGGAAGGCGTGTCGGGCGCTGCTTCCGGAGACACACTCCAGCGCCACATATCTTCCTCGGCTTCCGCCCAGGGATCCTCCAGGTTGATGCCTTCATAAGAGATATGCAGCAAGTTGGCATCCATGGAGTACGGGCTCTTGCCCTTCTTCTTCTCCACCGGAATGTTGCGCTCATCGCAATAAGCCAGCAGCTTCTCACGGGAATTCAGATCCCACTCACGCCAGGGGGCAATCACCTTCACACCCGGCTTCAGCGCGTAGGCACCTAACTCGAAACGAACCTGATCATTGCCCTTGCCGGTAGCGCCGTGGGAAATCGCGTCCGCACCGGTTTCGTTGGCAATCTCAATCAAACGACGGGAGATCAGCGGGCGGGCGATGGAGGTACCCAGCAGGTACTCCCCTTCGTAGATGGTGTTGGCGCGGAACATCGGGAACACGTAGTCACGAACGAATTCCTCGCGCAGGTCCTCAATGTAGATTTCCTTCACGCCCAGCGCTTTCGCTTTCTCACGCGCCGGCTCAACTTCCTCGCCCTGGCCGATGTCGGCGGTGAACGTCACCACCTCACACTCATAGGTATCCTGCAACCAGCGAACGATTACCGAGGTATCCAGGCCACCGGAATACGCCAGAACCACCTTTTTAATATCAGACATGCCCTTGCTCCAGACTGAACAGAATGGATGTATCAAAAATAAGGGGCGTATTGTACGGGACAGCGGGGGGAATGGCTATTGGGGCAAGAGTGCGACCTCGTTACTGGCCGCGGATGCCACCGGCAGGGCGCCAGGTGGCATCTTGGATAGAATGCACGGTATTCACACCAGAACGTCGTATTCAGACAGCCTGCTGTTGCTTGGAGGTAGCCTCTTCGCGGATGCCATCCCAGCCGTCTTTGATTGAGCGCAGAAGGTCCGCGACTTCATCAAGCTTAGCGACGTCATTCTTGGCATTCGCTTCAAAAAGGGTCCGCTCCATGTAGTCATAAAGCGATTCCAGGCGCACGGCCAGATCGCCACCCTTCTCGAAATCCAGAAAGCCACGGAGGCCACCGATGATTTCAATCGCTTTGGAAATCAATCGGCCTTTGCCCTCAAAATCCTTCGCCTGCATCCTGGCTTTGGCCATGTTAATGCGTTCCAACGCTCCGTTGTAAAGAAGCTGGATCAGCTTGTGAGGATCGGCATCCGTAATGCTGGTTTGGGCGTTTACGCGTTGGTAAGCCTGTAAACCGTTCATAAGTGACCTCTTTATTCGCTTTTCGTGCAATAAACATCAATTGTTATTGCGATTATTCTGTGGTGCCAGCGCAGCAAGCTGCTGGCTCACAAAGTCCTGTGTACTGTTCAGTTGCGAGATCAATGAATCCGCAGCTGTAAATTGACTCACCAGGCGCTCTCGATAGGCTGTAATTCTCTCTTCCAGCCGAATCTGATTTTCCTGAATTCGCTCCAGATCGCGGTTCAGGCTCTCGGTTCTGGTATCAATTGCACCATCGGCACCGACAAAGTTGGTGATCAGGTCAACCGTACGTTCGCCAACACCTTCAATAAATTGTATCGAGCCTCGACTTCCAGTCTGATCGCCCAATATTTGTACCTGGAGCCCAGACGCAGCACCGCTGTTTTCGCCCAGAAACAGTGTTTGCCCTTCGCCTTCAGCTGTTCTTCCGTCAATGGTACCCGCAACATCGAGGCCATCCGTGCTTGTGGCGGCATCCAATCCAAACGTAGCCGCGCTTTCAGCGGACGACAAGGTGACCGAAGACTCGCTGCCGTAGGTGGAGGAAGAGAAAACCAGCTCATCCCCAGCCCCCAGGCTCACCTGAACGGACCCATCTGACGCGTTCAGCGCGTTGTTGCTATTAAGCTGAGCCTGAATCTCGTCAACCAGATCCTGTGCACTGTTGTAAGTCTGCTGTGTAAGCTGAAGGTTAACGGAGGTATCACCATTAACCAGCAGTGAAAACTCATCATTTGTTCCATCAATAGTAACGGGAAAAGTGGCTGCGGCATTCCCGGCAAGCGTGCCTTGGGTCGCAGCCTGGGTCACGTTGATATCATAGGTTCCAGGTTCGGTGTTTACACCACTGCGAACAAACTCTACCTGGCTGTCGGTAGCCCTGCCCTGTTCGGCAAACAAGGCCGTGACATCGTCCGGATTAGCCTTTAACTGCGCCATGAACTCTTCGCGGTCAAATTCCAGAGAGCCAGTCTCGAAATTTGTGGTAATACCCACATCCGCCAGACTTCGGACACTTGCGTCTTCAAGCCCGGGAACAACGCGGGTCAGCACTTGGCGGAGTTGGTTCTGAATACCCCGAATAACGCTATCGCCAGTCAGAAGGCTTCCGCTACCGCTCTCTGCATTGAATCCTGCCAGAGCATCAATGGTTTCCTGCAGGCCATTAAATTTCTCGACAAAGCCCTGGACACGGTCTGCTACCGCTCCGAGATCCTGTTCAACCTTAACCGTGGACGTACCAGTGGCAGTCAGATCAAATGTCAAACCATCAATGACGTTCTCAAAACTATTGGTAGAACGGGTAACCTCTACGCCATTGATACTCATCACGGCGTCCGACGCGGCGATTGTCTCATTGAGACCGGCGCCCGCATCCATTGATGTGTTAAACGCAAAACGGGAAAGCCCCTGGGCATCGGTATCCGTTCCGGCGCTGTCGCCCGAAACGGAAATACTAACGGCGTTTGCCGTACCGGTTTCGTCTGCCGATAGTACGAGCTGGAAACCACTACCGGTATCGATTACGCCCGCTGAAACCCCTGCATCAGAATCGTTGATCGCGTTTGCCAGGCCCTGCAAAGTGTCGTTACTGCTGTCTATAACAATATTGGTGGTGTTGTCACCAACAGAAAGCGTCATTGTTCCCTGGCCAACACTGGTCTTGTCGCGATCCGCGAATACATCACGCGACGCGAGCGCCTGAGCGCTGGCGAGACTTGTCACATCGACACTGTAAGTACCGCGGTTAGCCTTGGAGCTGTCCACAGACACAGCAACGTCTTCGTTGGACGACGTTGCAGAAAAGGCTTTGAGATTATCTGGAGCACTCAATTGCCGCATTGGAAGGCGCAGCTCTGTTACTGCACTGCGAAGCGTGCCATAGGCAGAAATCAGCGCCTGGGTGCGCTCGGTTTTCTGAGCCAAACGATTTTCCGTCGGTGCCCGTTCCGCTTGCACCAACTGATCGACCAACTCGGAGGTCAGAACACCAGACCCGATACCCAACGATGATATATTTGCCATAGTATGTGCCTCCTCAGGAGGGCAATTTCCAATGCTATTCCATATATCGGCCTGAAGCGGCAAAACTTTGCCTTTTCTACCGACCAATTTTGTAACCACATGTAAGCAAAACACCGCCGGCCCCTTTCGGGTGCGGCGGTGCTGAACAACCGTTTTCAACGTCAGGCCAAGAGCGGCAAACTCTAGACCTTCGTGTTGAATAACGTCAGCGGTTCATCCTGCTGCAAGTTTTCTGCCAACCTCAACGCAACTTCATCCGGAATTTGCCGAATAACCTCTTGGGTGGACTGATCGACGACCTTGACGATCGTCTGTCCCCGCTCGTTATCCACTTCAAACTGCAAATCCCTCTGGACCGTCTGAACGAAATCGTTCAGTTGAGACACGGCATCATCCAATTTCTCTTTCTGTGCCTCACTGCGCCTTTCGAGCCTCTCAGCTTTCGAAAGTTCCTGAGCCCCGGACAACAACTCCGAACGCTCAGCAAGACCAGGTGATGAAGGTGCAGTCAGGGCGGAGGCATTCCTGCCTTCGGCCTGAGATGACGAAATTGCCCGAGCCGGAGCTTGCTCGCTGGAACGAATCAGCTTCAAATCCGGGCCATTCAGGTTAACGCCATTCATAGCTCACCTCGCTATCCTCATACAGCAGTAAACCGGGGCCCAAAGACCCCGGCCTTGCCGTTATGCCCCTGTTACTGCAGGAGGGACAGAACCTGCTGCGGGCGGGCATTCGCCTGCGCCAGTACAGAGATACCAGCCTGCTGGAGAACCTGCGCCTTGGACAGCTTAGCAGTTTCAGATGCGAAGTCTGCATCCAGAATCCGGCTGTTAGCGGCCGACAGGTTTTCGGCAGTTGTGCTCAGGTTGGCGATTGTGGATTCAAACCGGTTCTGGGCAGCACCCAGGTCGGCGCGGATACCACTGATCTGCTCAAGAGCCGCATCTGCAATCTCGATTGCGCTGTTAGCGCCTGCAACAGTACCGATGTCGATAGAAGACACTGACTGGAGGTTAGAACCAACCACGGTGTCTGCTGCAACGTTCAGAATGCTACCAGCGGTCTCGGCAACCGAGGAACTGACCGAGAACGCACCGGATGAAGCGAACTCAACAGAACCAGAAGCAATCGTGCTGTCAGTGCTGCCAGCGGTCAAAGTAACCGCACTTGGATCACCACTGCCCTGCAGCGTGGCGGTACCGGTAGCGTTACCTGAGTTGGCAAAGTCCTGCAGACGGATGTCTTTACCATCAGCCTGGGTCAGTGTGATTTCGCCACCGTTTGCTTCAGCCGTAACACCAGTGGTGCCTGAGGTATCGTTGATCGCTTTGGCCAGCGCACCCAGGTCAGTGGTAGTTACCGCTGCGGAGATGGTCGCTGTGTCGCCACCACTACCAAGCGTGAAGGAAACCGTACCATCGTCAGACAGACCAGCGAGGGTTGCCGTGGTCGATGCAGTAGCCGTTACACCAGTCGTGCCGGTTTCAGCGTTAACAGCAGCCGCAATCGCTTCTGCAGTATCGCCCTGGGTAATACCAATGACCTCAGAGCCTTCAGTTCCAGAAACGGTGATGTTCTGTGTAGCAATGGTGTTGTTGGCAACCGTTGCCACATCAGCCGCAGCTACCGCAACAGAACCTGTGCCCTGGCTGACAGTGGTATCACTTTCACCGGATACGGTGTTGTTACCAAGGTCGGCACCACGAGCACCGGTCACGGATACTGAGATGGTCTGGTTAGCGTTGGCACCAACCTGGAATGACTGAGCAGTGAAGCTGCCATCCAGAAGGTTGAGACCGTTAAACTGGGTAGTACCGGCAATACGGTCAAGCTCTTGCTTCAGCTGGTTTACTTCGCCCTGAAGTGCAGAGCGGTCAGAAGAAGAGTTGGTAGAGTTGGCCGACTGAACAGACAGCTCACGGATACGCTGCAGGATGTTGGTGGTTTCTTCCAGAGCACCTTCAGCAGTCTGAGCCAGAGAAATACCGTCGTTGGCGTTACGCTGCGCAACGTTCAGACCAGAGATCTGGGACTGAAAACGGGTCGAAATTGCAAGGCCAGCAGCATCGTCCTTGGCGGAGTTGATACGCAGACCGGAAGACAGACGCTCCAGAGCTTGGTTAGAAAGCTCCTGGGATTTGTTCAGCTGATTCTGAGCTGACAGTGACGCAACGTTAGTGTTAATACCGAGAGCCATATTGCTTCTCCTTCGACATATGTCGTTATTTCATGGAAAAGGAATGGCGCCCATTTTCAGTTTGGGAGCGCCTCCCTGTTATTGCGCTTAACGGCGCCCCCGTCCGTACCTTTAGAAAAAACTGACGGTATTTTGTAAGGGAATGTAAAAGCGGCAATAGTCTTCCTTACACCGTTATATGTTGACGATTGGACTCATGCCCTAAACACTAAAACTGACCAACAAAACCACTAACAATCAACATCTTAAAAACAAAACTCCGAAACTGGCACAACCTTCGCTTACCTCCCTGCAAAACGGCAATTAAATGAACTTCCGCCGGCAAGGCGTCCATTTTGATCGGGCACCGGGTTACCGGCATCTCTGAGCAGGGAGAAATGTTATGCCTCAGATCATCAACACCAATATCGCGTCGCTGAATGCTCAGCGAAACCTGAACACTTCACAGGAAGACTCCAACGTTGCCCTGCAGCGGCTGTCATCCGGCCTGCGCATCAACTCCGCCAAGGACGACGCCGCCGGGCTTGCCATCTCTGAGCGATTCACATCGCAGATCAAAGGCCTCAACCAGGCCATTCGAAACGCCAACGACGGTATTTCTCTGGCTCAGACTGCTGAAGGCGCGCTGGGCGAATCCGGGAACATCCTGCAGCGCATTCGGGAACTGGCGGTACAATCCGCCAACGCAACGAACTCCGCATCTGACAGGAAGGCCCTGCAGTCCGAAGTAAACCAGCTAAAAGGCGAGCTGGAGCGCATTGCCACCACCACCGAGTTCAACGGGCTGAAACTCCTGGACGGCACCTTCCAGGCCCAGAAATTCCAGGCTGGCGCCAATGAAAACCAGAGCATCGCCGTTTCCATCGAAGGCGCCCGAACCGCCGACCTGGCCAACAACACGCTCGACGCGGCCAACGCAACCCTGAACCAGGGCACCGGTTCAACAACGGCAGCGAATGCGACGTTACCCGCACAAAACACGATCGCCACGCAGAATCTCACCATTTCCAGCTCGCTGGACAGCCAGGTGGTGCCCATTACAGCAGGTGACACGGCAGAAGACATCGCCGCAGCCATCAACGACATTGGTGCCACGACGGGTGTGAACGCGACGGCAAGAACATCGGCGACCCTGAGCAACACCGCTACCACGCCAATCGCCGTGCCTCAAACCGTGTCGCTCACCCTTTCCAATGGGAGCAGCTCAGCGACCATTTCCGCGCAGATCACCGATGCAAACGACCTCTCAGCGATTGCACGTGAGGTGAACGCCGCGTCTGGCAAGACCGGCATTACCGCGGAAGTTGCTAACGACGGCAGTATCACGCTGATTCAGGAACAGGGTAAAGACATCACTATCGAAGACTTTACCGCTGCCGGCTCTCAACAGTTGGCGGTACAGGGTAGCGGCGACCCCAGCGCCATCGAACTGACAAGTGGTGGAGCTAATGCCACACGGGTTGCCGGCGAATTGACGCTGGACTCGTCCGTTAGCTTCGCCGCGACATCTGACGCCACCCTGGCCGCAGGCAGCGTCCTGAACAGTGCACAGAATACTGCCGCCGGCTCTACGCCAGAAGAAGTGGCAGGTATCGATATAAGCACCGTTGACGGCGCCACCAGCGCACTCGCAGTTGTGGACGCGGCATTGGAAACCATCAGCGGCATTCGTGCCGACCTGGGCGCTGCGCAGAATCGACTCGAGTCGACCATTGCCAACCTGAGCACGACCTCTGAGAACCTGTCTGCCGCGCGTTCACGAATTCGTGATGCAGACTTTGCCGCCGAATCCGCCGAACTCGCCCGCACCCAGGTGCTGCAGCAGGCCGGCTTGTCGGTATTGGCCCAGGCCAACGCAAGGCCACAGCAGGTTCTGCAGTTGCTGCAGGGTTAATCGGGTTTCGTCACAGAGTCAAAGGGGTAGCCCCATGCAAGCACAGCACAACATCCATGCCACAGACGCACAAAAAGCCCACATTGCGCGGCTACTGCTGCAGGCAAACCTGGCTTATGCCGAGTCAAACAGCCCGACATCGCTGGTTCAGCGTCTCAAGGCGCGGCAGGAATGCCGTAACTACCTGAATGAGGTTCTGGCACAGGAACCCGGTAACGCAGGCGCACTGGGCTTGATGGGGCGTGTGGAAATGGACGAAGGGGCACTTGATAAGGCACACACCCTGTTCACGGACAGCCTCAGCCAGGACCCGGCGCAACCGCAGCAGTTCACCAACCTGGGTTACTGGGCAATCAAGTCCGAGCGCCCGGCCCTGGCGGAGCAGTATTTCATCCAGGCTCTGGAAATGGACCGGCAATCCGCCGCCGCTTTCGGTGGAGTCGCCCATGCCAAGCGTCTGCAGGGCCAGTTCGATGTGGCCTACCTGCATTACCGAAAACTGCTGGAGATGGGACTGGAATGGCCCTCTATTTATAGCGGCATGCTGGCCTGTGCCGAGCATCTGGATGTGAACAGGGCTGACACCAAACTGGCCCGTGACGCTATCCTTCTGCTGCGACATGACGGCCTGCCCCACCAGGAAATCGGCCGTTTCGTAGGCGCCATCATCCGCCAGCAATACGATCTGGAGAACCCGAATGCCCAAGTGGCTCTGGACGCCGCCAGCGAAGACGAACTGCTGATCCTGGCACTGGAAAAAACCCTGATGCCAGACCCAGCCGTGGAAGAGCTGGTCACCCTGCTGCGCCGGGCGATCATTGCGGAAGTCGCACAGACTGTTGAACTGCGGGACGAACTTCAACCGCTGGCGCTGGCCCTGGCGGTCTACGCCGATCGCACCGGTTACGCCCTGACCGCGGAGGACGACGAAGAACGGCTGGCCTCAGCCATCAACGACAGCATTTGCGCCCAGCTTGCCATGGGCGAGCAACAGGATGGCATGATCGGTTCGCTGATCATCAGTGCCATGTACGGCGCTCTGTTCCATCAGAAGTATGCTGTACACCTTGGCGGCTGGAACCTGGTTGACTGGCCGGTTGCCATGCAGGGGATGATGGCCGCGAGCTACTATAACCGCGCTTCGGAAGAGGCCATCAAACAGAATTTCGACGAGAAATCAGCCGAGCTTTGTCTGGAGAAAACCGATGTGCCCCAGGCCTGGCCCAACTGGTCGAAACTTGCCTATCGCTCCGAAACCAGCCTGAAAGCCATAATGGCGACCGAGCTGGGCATGAGTACCGAGCAATTGCCGGAAACGATCCGAATCATGGTGTGTGGCGCCCAGTCCGGCCAGCGCGCCATGGAACTGGCGCACTACCTGAAAGACGTGGAAGTGATCGCCGTGGATGAATCCCTTGCCAACATCGCCAAGGCAACGCGACTCGCGGGCGAGATGGGCATCAGCAACATCGTGTTCTGGCCCTGGTCCATCGCCCAGCAATTCGTCGCCGATGATCACAAGGTGCACTGGATCGAAATCGGGCGCCTGCCGTCAACAAGCATGACCGAGGTGTCCCTCGCAGCCCTGGTGAGTTCAGCGACCGGCAACGGTGCTGTTGTCCATATGCACACCGCCGTCAACGAACAGACCGATGGCGACAAACAGATCCGCCGCCTGATCGCTCAACATGACCTCAAACCGACACGCACGGCCCTGCGTCAACTCCGACGGATGGTACTGACCAATCGGCAGGATCCGATGTGGCAATCCCTGGTTGCCGAAACCGACTTCTACGGCCTGGGTGGATGCCGCGACCGTTGGTTCAGTGAGCAGGATTCCAGGCAGCTAAAAGAGCTGATGGCGCTGCTCAGCAACGAAGTGGACTGGAAACTGGCAAAAGCCCGGGACACCGACGGCCACAGCCTCGCCACCAAGCCTGTACAGAAACAGATCCAGGCTGAGGCTCTGGGAAGCGAGGTGCAAAGCTTGATGGGTCAAGGCCTGTCCGTGTACTTCCAGCGCCGGCGCTAGACGTAAGGAATCAGGGATTCACCATAGAGGTGAAGCTCTTCCAGAACATGCCGCTTTTCCGGCGTAAGCTCCGGATCAGCGGCAAGATTCTGCAAAATCTTGAAGAACTCCTCCAGAGACCGCCACCCCTTCTTAGGCTGCATTAGCCGCTGCTGACGAAAGACTTCCCACTTCTCCTGCTCTTCGGATATCAGCGTATTGGGGTAATTCCTGGCGCGATAGCGAAACACCATTTCTTCCAGACGACCATCCTCAAACCGTACTTCCTGCTCTCCCAGGGTTTCTACCGGCTGTTGCAATAGCCAGTTGAGCTTCTCGCGGTCGATTTTGCTGATAAAACCGCCAGCGTAAAGCTGTTCGTCCGGATCCGTCAGGTCACCTTCATGGGGGTGATCGAAGGCCTGGGCGATTCGGGCTGGCAGATCCGGCGCCTTGCGCAAAATGGCCAGGTGCTCACGCAGCTTGTCGCCGTCCAGTTCCAGCTCGGCAAGCCGCTCCTCAGAGAGGGATTTCAGCATGGTGGCGGGGGCCAGTACCGGGCACTTGTTCAGTTGCACGCCTTTGAGTGGAAAACGGCTGGTGCCCTCCCCTAACTCTGCCTGGGAAGTAAATACCCGCTCACGGATCTGCTCAGGCGTAGCGTGAATCAACTCGCTTGGGTCTTCGCGCAGGTCGTACACGATCACCAGGTTTTTGTTGGTGGGGTGATCAGCCAATGGCGCCACCATTGCGCAGCAGCCACGGGTGGCCGGGTACTTTGCGGAAATGTGGAACACTGGCTTCATACTGGCAGTATCCAGCATGGCGCGGGCGGAGTGTTTGTCCTTGTTTTGCAGCACAAACTCAAACAGCTTGGGCTGCTTCTCCTTGATCAGCTTTGCCACAGCGATGGTGGCCTCCACATCCGACATGGCATCGTGAGCGGCTTCGTGAGCGATACCGTTAGCGACTGTGAGCTCTTCCAACTTGAAACTGGGGCTACCGTCTTCCTTCTTTGGCCATTGAATACCCTCTGGCCGCAACGCGTAAGTCAGGCGCACCATGTCGATGATATCCCAGCGGGAATTGCCGTTTTGCCATTCCCGGGCATAGGGGTCGCGAAGGTTGCGGTACAGGGTGTGGCGGGACACTTCGTCATCGAAACGCAGGCTGTTGTAACCCACGGCGCAGGTGCCAGGCTGACTAAAGGCCTCGTTGATCTGTGCGATAAACTCTGCCTCGGGGAAGCCTTCCTCCAGCGCCTTTTGCGGGGTGATGCCGGTGATCAGGCAGGCCTCCGGCGAGGGCACGTAGTCGTCAGCCGGTGCGCAGTAGATGATCAGCGGGTCTTCGATGATGTTCAGATCCGCATCGGTGCGCACCCCGGCAAACTGGGAGGGGCGATCGTGTATGGGGTCGACACCAAAGGTTTCGTAGTCGTGCCAGTAGAAAGAACGGATCACCGAGAGAACTCCTGCATTGCGTGAATCGGTCGAATGCAGGGTAGTGTAATCAAAACATCCCGGTACCGCGATCCACGTAATGCGTGCGCTCCCGCTGAACACCATTCTGCAGTGTCTGCATGTCCAGCGTCATGCTGGTGGGCAGATTCAGGAACACGCCTTCAGGCCCCTGAATGGCGCCAGGGCCTCCCAGGTCCTGCCAGTCCACAGACTCACGCTGGAACGCCAGGAACAGGTCTTCCGTAAAGCCAACCGTGCCATCTCCATTGTCCACACCAATATCCATGGACAGCAGATTGGTCAGCGGGACACATTGACTGCAGGTTCCGTCTTCACCCGCCAGACCGATCTGGGTTGCCCGGTGATTGGTGGCCACTCCTGCATCATCGAACAGCATGGCGTCCACCGGGTTGCCGTCTGCATCGTTAATTTTCAGGTTCAGGTTGCCACTGAAGCTGGCGATCTCGCCAGAAAGTGTGCCCCGAGCCTGGTTCAGACCAAAGCGGAAACCGGAGAGCTGACCATCCCGTTCAGCCAGTTCAAGATAGGGTTCAACACCCTCAAACGGAACCACCTCGTCCACGTTGTAGGTGTTGCCGTCAATCTGGACACGGGTGTCGTCGCGCACGTAGTGGCCGAGCGCGAAATTCTTGATATCGAGATCGGCGCCGGAATCATCCCCGCCCATCACCACACCGTCGGCGTTCAGCCGGGTTTCTGCGTCTACCCCCAGTGTCACGCGGGTAAACCGGTGGTTTACTCCATCCACATGATCCACCGTCATCATTGCCTGCCCTTGCACCTGGCTCATTTCCTGTTCGGAAATAGGCTCCAACTCTGCCAGGGCAACAGGCGACATACCCAGACAGATGGTGAGAGGGACAGCATACCAACAAGCATCCTGTCTCATAGTGTTGTGTCTCTGAATCAATTCTTATTATGACCGCAGGAGCACTATATCCCAGGCTGCCGAGCCAATAGAGTGAGATAGTTCACAGGGCATAGAATTCACTTCAGGCACTGCTATACTGGGGTTAAATAATAAACGGAGCCCCCATGACCACCCGCGTTCTTATCTGCGACGATTCCTCTCTCGCCCGAAAACAAATGGCGCGCGCTTTACCCAAAAACTGGAACGCTGAAGTTACCTTCGCATTTGATGGCCGCAATGCTCTGGAAAAGCTCCGTGCCGGTGCCGGCGAATTGCTGTTTCTGGACCTCAATATGCCGGAAATGGATGGCTACGAGGTTCTGGACGCCATCAGGAAAGAGGATCTTCCCGTGTTGACGATCGTCGTTTCCGGCGACATCCAACCGGAAGCGCGGGCTCGAGTCCGCAAGCTCGGCGCCATCGAATTCATAAAAAAGCCTACGGACACCGACCTGGTTTTAAAGCTGCTGCAGGACTACGGTTTTCTGCGCCCTGAGGATCTGGTTGAAGACCACGAGCAGAGCGCTTCGGCCGATACCACCAACACCACTTCAACCAGCGCACCGATTAGCCTGAACGACTATCTCCAGGAAATCGCCAACGTTGCCATGGGCCGTTCGTCCGACTTGCTGGCAAGACTGCTGCGGGTATTCGTCAAACAGCCCATCCCCCGGGTGGAAATGATTGCCCGCTCGGAGCTCAGCATGGCGATTTCGGCCGCCCAGGCGGACAGCAACTACTCCGCTGTCTGCCAGGGATTCACCGGCGCTGGCATTGCGGGGGAGGCCCTTCTTCTGTTTGCCGACGCCAGCTTCAACGATATGGCCGAACTGCTCCATTACGAGGACATGGACACCGAAAGCATTCAGGTAGAGGTGCTCATGGACATGTCCAGCATCCTGTTTGGCGCCTTCCTCAAAGGCATTGGCGACCAGCTGGATCTTAAACTCGGTCTTGGTCACCCAACCGTCCTGGGCCAGCATCGACAGATCGGAGACCTGCTGGAACACCACAGTACTCGCCACGAAAAGCTGCTGTGTATTGAAATCAGCTATGAACTGGAAGACCGGGAGATCAGTTGCGACATGCTGGTACTGCTGACAGAAGATTCAGTGCCCTTCCTTGAACAACGACTACAGTACCTGGTGGATTAACCATGGCCATTAAAGAGATCGGAGCAAGCACCTTCCACTGGCTGGTGGACATGCTGGAATCGGTGGAAGTCGGCTTGGTGGTTCTGGACCTGGACTTCCGCGTGCAGGCCTGGAATGGCTTCATGGAACACCATAGCGGCATCACCGCCAGCAAGATTCGCGAGCAGGTTCTGTTTGACGTGTTCCCGGACATCCCCAAAGCATGGCTGACCCGCAAGGTCGACTCAGTCGCCATGCTAAACACCCGGGCATTCACCTCCTGGGAACAGCGCCCTTACCTGTTCCGCTTTCGCAACACGCGCCCGATAACCGGCACGGAAGACTTCATGTACCAGAATCTGACCATCAGCCCTCTCTCCGGGCCAGACGGCCAGGTCGAGAAAATCTGCCTGATGGTCTACGACGTCACCGACATCGCCACCAGCAAACGGGCACTGGAAACCGCCAACGAACAACTGGCCAAGCTGAGCATGACCGACCGCCTGACCGGCCTGCTCAACCGTGGTACCTGGGAAAACCTGATCGACGCCGAATACGAACGCTACCGTCGTTATGGTCACAACACCTGCCTGATTATGTTTGACATAGACCACTTCAAAGCGGTGAACGATACCTACGGCCACCTGGCGGGTGACGAAGTCATCAAGTACACCGCCAAGGTTATGAAAGACAACCTGCGCCAGTCAGACAGCCCCGGCCGCTACGGTGGCGAGGAGTTCGGCATCATCCTGCCCGAAACCGATGCCGAAGGCGCCAGGGTGATTTGCGAGCGCATAAGGGAGGCCATACAGAACAGCACGGTTCAAACCACGGCAGCACCGATTCAGTACACCGTCAGCATTGGCATCGCCCCCTTAACGGATAGGCCGGAGAATCATATGCAGTGGTTACAGCAGGCGGATGAAGCGTTGTACGCCGCCAAGGAAGGGGGAAGAAACCGGGTGGTGGTATTCGGGGAGCAATCGTAGGTCGGATTACGCAAAGCCGTAATCCGACACCACGTTAAAAACGACTCAATCAGTCCTGCAGCCAGCTCTGCACAGTTTCTTTTCCATGCTTCTGGCGCCACTCGTTCAATACCTTGTGGTTCCCACCACGCGTCTTGACCACTTCACCGGTGTTCGGGTTCTTGTAGGTCTTCATGGGGCGTTTGGGGCGGCTGCCGCTGGCTGTGTCGGCCTTGGCTCCTGAAATGGACGGATCAATGGCGCCCAGAATCTGCAGAACGTCTTTTGGCGACTTGTCATACTTCTTCATCAGGTCGCGAACCTTGTTTTCAAACTCAAGCTCGCTTTTCAGCGCCTGGTCCTGCTCCAGTTTCGCCAGTTCTTCAGAGAGCTTTTCCATAAGCTGTTTTTTCTGGTAGTAATCGTTAATCTTTGCCATGGATACAAACCCTTATTTAATTAACTGCTATTGATTTGCCGATATTCGAAGGCCGCAATTAGTTCAGACAACCAAGCACGGAACCTGCGAATGGATAATTTTTGAATATGACGGTTATGACTGAAAGTCACGAGAAATAGTAATCCATAAAAAAGACCATGGCAAAGTAATTCATTTACGGAAAGGTAACCCCAATAAAAAACCAGCCCGCAGGCTGGTTTTTTATTTAAGTAGCCGAAGCGTTTATAAACGCAAATCAGCTTCACCCAGTGGCAATACACCTTTCAGATCAAACAAAACCCCACTGTCCTTCATATATTCGCGTAAATCATGGGACGATCTCGCCACATACTCTCTATGCGGAACCGCTAGAAGTAACGCATCGTACTGGGCTTTCTCCGGATTCTGGTTCAATGTAATTCCGTATTCATGCTCAGCCTCTTCATTGTCGGCCCAGCAATCCGTTACATCCACCTTGCAGCCAAACTCAGACAACTCCTTAACCACATCAATTACGCGAGTATTACGTAAATCGGGGCAGTTCTCCTTAAAGGTAAAGCCCATGATCAACACCCGAGCGTTGGCAACCGTATGCCCGGCCTTGATCATCGCCTTCACCAATTCAGACGCCGCATACGGGCCCATGTTGTCGTTAACGCGGCGGCCAGACAGGATAATTTCCGGATGATAGCCAATGGCCTGGGCCTTATGAGTCAGGTAGTAAGGGTCCACGCCAATACAGTGCCCGCCAACCAGTCCCGGTTTGAACGGGAGGAAATTCCACTTGGTCGATGCGGCAGCAATCACTTCGTGAGTATCAATTTTAAGCTTGGAAAAAATCATTGATAACTCATTCATCAACGCAATGTTCAAATCACGCTGGGTATTCTCAATCACCTTGGCGGCCTCGGCCACCTTAATGGAACTGGCCTTGTGAGTACCAGCGGTAATAATACCGGCATAAAGCGCGTCCACTTCATCGGCGATGGCCGGCGTGGAGCCCGAAGTCACTTTTTTAATGGTCGTTACCCGGTGCTCTTTATCACCAGGGTTAATCCGCTCCGGACTGTAACCGGCGTGGAAGTCCTGGTTGAACACAAGGCCGGAAACTTTTTCCAGAATGGGAACGCAGACTTCTTCCGTTGCCCCCGGATAAACCGTGGACTCATAAATAACAATATCGCCACGCTTGAGCACGCTCCCCACACTCTCACTGGCTTTCACCAGCGGTGTTAAGTCCGGGGATTTGAACTCATCAATTGGTGTGGGCACAGTCACAATATAGATCTGGCAATCGCGAATACCGTCCAGGGTGTCGGCAAACGACAACCCTTTTGAAGCCGCCAGCTCTTCGCGGGAAACCTCACGGGTAAAATCCACGCCATCTTTTAGTTCGGCTATTCGCTTTACGTTGATATCAAAACCAACAACGTCCCGCTTTTCCCCAAATGCGGCGGCCAAAGGCAAACCGACATATCCCAGGCCGACGACGGCGATCTTTTTCATGATTCCAACAATCCTTTAATAACAAATAACTGGTTTACGCCAAACCTGGGATCATTATCCCCGTTAGTCCGGCGGAATGAAATTGGCTTTTCAACGATTCTTTGGCTTTCGCATCACCATGCACAATCCTGATCTCTGTTGGTGGCGACTCAATTCCGCTTACGAACCGCAGCAAATCCGATTGCCCCGCATGGGCGGAGTAACCACCCACTTGATGAACCCGGGCGCGAATATCGTAACGCTGGCCGTCAAACTCCACCCAGCCACCACGAGGCCCATAGGCGAGAATATCCCTGCCCGGCGTGCCCTTGGCCTGATAGCCCACGAACAACACATCGTTGCGTTCATCCGCCAGCATGGCCTTCAGGTAGTTCACCACCCTGCCCCCTGCACACATGCCAGAGCCAGCAAGCACCACGCAGGGGCTGTGTGACGTTGCCAGATAATCCACGGCATTGAGGTGGTCTTCATGGCTGTTGATCAGCGTGAGTTGTTCGAACGAGAGCGGGTGCCTGCCCTGACTGACCAATTCGGTGGCTTCAGCGTCCCAGAAAGGCTTGAGGTCCCGGTAGATACGGGTAAAAGTGGCGGCCAGAGGCGAGTCCACAACGATCTCGAGATCCCGCCAAGGCAAGTCCGGCCCGACGTCATCGCTGCCGAACTCATGAATCAGACTTTCAATTTCATACAGCAGATCCTGCGTACGCCCAATGCTGAACGCCGGCACCAGTACCGTCCCGCCGTCCTCAAGGGCGTGCTCCAGCACCGCCTTGAGACGATAACGACGCTCTTCCCGGCTCTCGTGGTCCTTATCGCCGTAGGTGCTTTCAATCACCAACCTATCAGCACGCTCCGGCGGCTGTGGCTCAGGCAACAGTGGCGCATGGGAAGCCCCAAGATCACCACTGAACACGACACGCTCGAACTCGCCATCGCTCTCCGCTTCGCACTCCACATAAGCCGAACCAAGAATATGCCCGGCCCTCTGCAACCGAACGGAAAGCGACTCATCCTTGCCATCGAACACCGAATGCCATTGCTCGTAGGGCACCGGCACAAGACGGGATCGAATCAACCCAAGCACCCTCTCAATCAGGACCCGGTCCCGGGTGAAGCCAATCTTCAGGGCATCCTCAAGAATCTCCGGCAACATAATGGCCGATGGCTCCGAACAGATAATCGGCCCGTCAAACCCGGCAGCCAGAAGATAGGGAATGCGACCGACATGGTCGATGTGCACATGGGTGACCACCAGCGCACGGATATGGCTAATGGAGAAATCAATGGCGAGATTCGACGCACTCGCGCTGTTACCGGCTTCCGCACCCTGGAACAGGCCGCAATCAATCAAAATGCCGGAACGGCCAACGGCCAACTCGTGGCAAGAACCGGTTACACCTGACACCGCTCCGTGGTGTTCTATATCGATCATTCAACACATCCTTGTTATTCACAATTCGCTTTCTGCCAGTATATTCCCAAACAGCTCAAAATCCCCAGACAAACGGGATCAAACCGATAGCGGTTGAGCCTACGAGCAGGCTCAACGGAAAGCCCAAACGCACGTAATCCATGAACTGGTAGCGGCCGGGGCCATAAACCATGAGATTGGTCTGATAACCCAGAGGCGTAATAAACGACGCCGAAGCAGCGAACATCACGGCCACGGCAAACGGCAGGAAATGAACGCCTAATTGTTCAGACACCGCCAACGCAATCGGAAACATAAGCACTGCAGCCGCGTTGTTGGTGATGACTTCGGTAAAGGCTGCTGTGAGGATATACACCAACGCCAGAGCGAGCCAGGGCGTGAGCGGGCCGAACAGGCCCAGCAGGCTGGCGGCTACCCACTCGGCCCCACCGGTTTCCGTCATGGCATTGCCTAGCGCAAAAGAGGCCGAAATCACCACCAGTACTGGCAAATCCACACTCCGGCGGGCACGGCTGGCCGTAATGCACCCAGTGACAATCATTGCGCCCGCGGCCAGGAAGGCCGCCTCTATAATCTGTAATAGCCCGGTAGCACTGGCCACAACCATCAACAACAAGATTCCCAGCGCCCGGGGCGCCCGGTGAAAATCCGGTGGCGTGGAATCGTTCAGGGCGCTGACCAACAAAAAGTCCCGGCGGAAGCGGTACTGCTCCACAAACTGGTGGCTCGCTTCCAGCAACAGGGTGTCGCCCATCCGAAAGGTGATGTCGCCCAGCTTGCCCGGCACCCGGTTGCCCTCGCGGGAAATGGAGAGAATCGCGGCGTTAAAGCGAGTACGGAAACGGCTTTCCCGCACGGTCTTCCCCAAAGCCGTGAACTCCTGGCCCAGCACCACTTCCACCAGGCAGCGCTGATGATTCGCCAGGTCCAGCTTCTGGATACTGGCATGGGCGGGTTTCAGGCCTTGAATCCGCCGCAGCTCACTGGCGCATTCCGGCGCGCCCACAAAATACAACTTATCCCCCGGCTGCAGCATTCGATCCGGCTCCACCGCCGTAATCAGCCGGCCACCCCGGTCGATCTCCGTCAGGTAACCGTAATTCAGTGCGCGCAAACCAGCCTGAGCCACGGTTTTGCCCACCAACGGACCAGCGGCGTCCACTTCCACCTCTACGCCGTATTCCCGAACCTGCTCCAGCTCCTCGCGCATGCCTCCCCGGTCCGGCAATATGCGAGATGCCACCAGCACCAAATAGCATCCACCCACCAACAACAGCGGCACGCCCACCCAGGCCAACTCAAACAACCCCAGATTAATACCCAGGCGCGCCTGCAGCATGCCATCCACCACCAGGTTGGTGCTGGTACCAATCAACGTGCAGGTGCCGCCCAGAATGGCGGCGTAGCTCAAGGGTAAGAGAAGGCGTGAGGATGGAATACCCAGGCGCTGGGCCCAGTCCTGAATGGCGGGGATGAACATCGCCACAACGGCCGTATTGTTCATGAAGCCGCTGAGGATACCTGTCGGCGCGAGCATCCGAAGCTGCGCGCCTTTTTCGGTTTTCGGATGCCCGAGTAGCAAACGGGCAATCCACTGAACGGCCCCGGTTTCTTTTAGGCCGGCGGCCACCACATAGAGCGTTGCAATGGTAATCACGCCCGGGTTTGCAAACCCTGCCAACGCATCCGCCGGCCCCAGGATGCCGGTAATCAACAAGAACGCCAGGGCCGACATCAGCACCAGATCGGCCGACACCCGGGTAATCACCAATGCTGCCAGAACCGAGAACAAGGTAAGCAGGGTAACAATGGCTTCCCACGCCATAGGCGCTTACGCTCCGGTGGCTTGTGGCGACGTAAAGATCAATTGCCGGTCCAGCAGGTAACTGATCAAGCGATTTACACAATCATCCACCGACATCTGAGACGTATCCAGGCGCACTTCCGGGCGTTCAGGCGCCTCATAGGGGGAATCGATACCCGTAAAGTGTTTGATCTTTCCCGCCCTGGCCTTTTCATAAAGACCCTTTGGATCCCGCTCTTCACACGTCTGAAGCGGGGTATCCATGAACACCTCAATGAACTCACCCGCCGGGAACAGGTTACGCACCAAGCGCCTATCACTGGTGAAGGGTGAAATGAACGCGCTGAGAACAATCACGCCGGAATCGGTGAACAACTTACTCACCTCGCCAATACGGCGAATGTTCTCAACACGGTCTTCATCAGAAAACCCCAGATCCCTGTTCAGGCCATGGCGCACGTTATCGCCATCCAGCAGGAACGTGTGGTAACCGCGCTCAAACAAGGCAACATCCAGAGCATTGGCAATGGTGGACTTGCCGGAACCACTCAGTCCGGTAAACCACAACAGGCACGGGCTCTGGTTCTTTATGGAAGCGCGATCAGCACGGGTGACTTTCTGGTGATGCCAGACGATATTTTCAGACATGAAACAGCAACCTTGCTCTTGAAACGTATTTTCTTACACCGACAACCGGTGCACTTTATCGCCCTGGCGATCCGCAGCCACAACATCGGACTGCCCGTTACACCACACCAGATCCTCCAGGTTGCCGTTGGGCGCGTAACCCGTTTTGGCATTCTTAAGTACTTCGATAATCGCGCTGCAATCGAATGCCTGGCTCGCCCGCTGCAACTGACTGAGGAAGTCTTCTACCTGCTCCCAGGGAAGATAAACTTCCCGTGCCATCATGATTCGTGGGTGCGAAGTACCTTGCGGATCGTCACCAATCAACAGTTCTTCATACAGCTTTTCCCCAGGGCGAAGGCCGCTAAAGGTCACCTCAATATCACCTGCGGGATTGCTTTCCGTTTTCTCTTCCAGCCCCATCAGGTGAATCATCTTGCGGGCCAGGTCCGCAATCTTCACCGGCTCGCCCATATCAAGCACAAACACCTCGCCACCCAGGCCGATACTGCCGGCCTGGAGAACCAGTTGGCTGGCTTCAGGAATGGTCATGAAGTACCGGATAATGTCCGGATGGGTAACGGTAACCGGGCCACCATCGCGAATCTGATCCCGGAAAAGCGGCACTACAGAACCGGAAGAGCCGAGTACGTTGCCGAAACGCACCATGGAGAACACCGTCTTTTTCTGCCGCTGTGCCAACGCCTGCAGCACCAGTTCCGCCAGCCGCTTGCTGGCCCCCATCACATTGGTGGGGCGAACCGCCTTGTCTGTGGAAATCAGTACAAAACGTTCAACACCGGCTGCAATGGCGGCTTCAGCCGTGTGCCAGGTGCCAAACACGTTATTCTGCACGCCTTCTATCACGTTATGTTCAACCAAGGGCACGTGCTTATAGGCGGCTGCGTGGTATACCGTCTGCACACCAAACGCCCTCATGGCAGACTCGCAGCGGCGCCGATGCCCCACATTACCGAGTAAGGGATGCAACTCTACTCCCAGCCCCTCCACCCGATTGATGGAACTCAGCTCACGCTCAATGGCGTACAGGGAAAATTCGGACTGCTCGAACAGCACCAACGCGCGCGGACGATGACGAATAATCTGGCGGCACAACTCTGAGCCAATCGAACCGCCCGCGCCAGTGATCATCACGGATTTTTGGTACAGACTCTTGGCTACAACGGCAGAGTCCGGCCGAACCGGGTCTCGCCCCAACAGGTCCTCGATTTCCAGATCCCGGATATCATTAATCCGCGCCTGGCCCGCCACCAGTTCCGACATGGAAGGCACGGTCTGGACCGGAATCGACAAAGGCTCAAGCTGCTTCAGCAGTTTTTTGCGATCAATCTGAGTACCTTCATCCAGCGCAAGCAGAATCCGCTGCACATGGTACTTCGGCATATGCTTGGCGATGTGGTTAATGCTGACGACGGGCAAGCCATTGATCATGGACTTATGGTTCGCTCGGTCAAATGACACAAAAACGACAGGCCGGTACTCGGTGCCCTGCTCCAGAGCGGATGCCAGTTGCATGCCTGTTTCGCCCGCACCCACGATAGCAACCGCTTCTTTCGCCATCTGCTTGGGATGGTTCACGATCATCCGCACACCCAGGCGGGTGCCGCTGACAAACAGGAAAGCAAGTGCGCCATAAATAATGGGCACTGAACGAGGCACAAACACCTGCAACAAGTAGCCTAAGGTAATCAGCGTTACGCTCGAGGCTATTACCCCATAGATGATGGTGAGGAACGCTCGGTCACCAAGATACCGGATAACCGCCCTATACAACCCTAGGCGAACGAAAACACCAATGGTAAATACCACTGTAATGGCAGCAATCGTGAGTTGTTCTCGAGTAGGCAACCAAAGATGCTGTTCCAGGCGCAAGGCGAAAGCAGCCCATATGGCAAAAAACAGAAAGAACGCGTCCGACAGAACGGACACGACCCGCTTTTGAAATCTGGGAAGATTCAGGAACGCCCTAATCAAGAAATTACTGTCCCCACGCTTTGCCGACCTGCTCCTGCTCACAGGGTTACCTCCCGCTTCCATCGAGATTGGAACTCACTGTCCATCGCCCATCGCCATTCGTTGCCATCAGTAAACCCAGATTTCAATGCACACAGAATGGCACCTTTAACAGTATAGGACGGCCCCGCAAGTAACACGGAATTAAACATTCGAAACCCTCTGGCACTTAGTCCCTTCCAGGAACCCTGTCGCCGGCACCTTTGCCAGCAACTGTCATAAAGATATACTTAAAGTAAGCACCCATCGTTAAATTCTCTAACATCTTCTGGTCTGTCTCTGCCAAGAGCCGCGGGGTCGACATATCAATATCTTTGACTTGGGCTAGCCCCGTAATCCCAGGACGCGCAGACAAAACACCCCGCTGCTCCCTTTCTGCTATCAGTTCTTCTTGGTTAAACAAGCAGGGCCGAGGCCCAACCAAACTCATCTCGCCTTTGAGCACATTCCACAACTGGGGCAATTCATCCAACTTTGTTCGACGCAGGAAGCGCCCGAACGTGGTAATCGCATCGACGTTTGCTAAGTGACTGGCCACAGATGCCGTGTCTTTCGTCATCGTGCGGAATTTTACCAGAGTGAATGGCCTCTTATTACGACCTACCCGCTCCTGCGTGAAAATAGGAGAGCCTGTATCAAATAGACCTATCACCGTCAGTAGCAGTAGAACCGGAAAACCAACTACCAGCCCTAGCAACGAAAACACAAAATCAAATAATCGAATCACAGATAACATCCAATAGAGAACTATTTATTTTCCACCAAACTTTCGACTAGCCAACCGGATGCCCCACCGCTCTGGCCATACCTTTCGCCACAGATATGGGAGGGTGCCAGCCCAAAATGTCACGGTTTTTGGAAATATCCACCTGCAAAGAACCGAGTAGACGCTTTGCAACTGCACTCTTGCCCAGCAAAGATGCCCCGAACAGCAAAACTCTGGCTGGCACTGGAATCAAACGGGAACGCCTCCCCATGGCCCGGGCAATCGCGCGCAACAACTCAGTAGTAGAAAGGTCTTCCCCGTCGCTTACCAAAAAGACCTGATTGGCAGCGGCAGGATGCGAGATGCAGGTAATAACGAAGTCAACCAGGTTATCCAGCGCGACCAGTGAACGACTGTTTTGAACAGCACCAAGAGGCAAAGGCAATTCTCTGCCTACCAGCTTCATCATACTGGCGAAGTTACCCTTTACTCCTGGCCCGTAAACCAAAGGTGGGCGAATGATCACCATTTCCATTCCAGTCTCAGCCGCCAGCTCCTGAAGGCCCTGCTCGGCCTCCAGCTTAGAAATACCATAATGATCTTCAGGTGCTGGCGTATCTTCAGCGGTGAATGGCTCGCCCTGGGGCGTCCATTCACCATTAACCTTTATGGAACTTATATAGATAAAGCGCCTCACGCCAGCTTCCACCGCTTGACGCGCAAGATTGAGAGTGCCCTCCACGTTAACCTTGCGATATTCCGAAAGCGGATCAGACACCTCGTCTTTCATAATATGGGCGCGGGCCGCCGCATGAATAACAACCTGCTGATCAATTAGTGCAGTAGTCCAGTCGGTATCAGCATCGATGCCGCTGATCTCCACTTCACGCCCACACTGAGTACCGCCAATCCATCTTACAGCGCAGGTCAACAGATAAGCCTCCTGCTGATCAAGCACCTCAGCCAGGCATTTACCGACAAATCCGGTTGCGCCAGTTAGTAAGGTATTCACAGAAGCTCACGCTCGAAGTTAGCCGTCACCTTGTAGGTCCTCATAAATTCGCAAATGCTGGTCAACGATTTTCTCGATTGCAAAGGCATCCTCAGCCAGCTTTCTGCCCGCCTGCCCCATTCTTATTCTTAGATCACTATCTTCGATCAGACTCTGAATCGCATCAGCCAACGCAACCGCATTTCTAACCGGCACCAAAAGCCCGGTCTTACCTGGAATAATTGCATCACGACAGCCAGGGACGTCCGTGGTAACAACTGCCCGGCCACACGCAGCAGCCTCAACCAAGCTTTTCGGTAGGCCTTCACGGTAAGATGGCAAACATACGATATTGGCGTCGGCGTACTGATCTGCAATATCAGAGCGATAACCAAGAGTTCTCACAACACCATCTTCATGCCAGCGCTTAACGTCTTGTTCCGTCACACTCGTCTGGTTACCAGGGTCTGGAGAACCTATGAGCCGCATCGCCACAGTCACACCGCGTTCACGTAAGATACTAGCCGCTTCTACGAACTCAAACACGCCCTTGTCTTTAAGAAGCCTGGAAGCCATAACCACCACTGACTCACCCTCAGGCTCGGACCGGAATGGATAATCGGACAATGCCACGCCGGAGCCTCTAATAATTCGGGTTTCACTTTCCTGCAGGGCACGACTTGAAAGTAACGCTTGCCTATCATCAGGGTTTTGAAAGATAACGGCTAACCGCTTTTGCTTAAAGGCTACAGAGTAGAGCCGAGTAACGACCCATTTCCTAAACTTGGCAACAATTGAACCAGCAATAAAGACCGTACCCAGCCCAGACACAGCAGAAACCACACTCGGAACTCCTGCTATCCGGGCAGCCAAACCACCATACAGCACAGGTTTAATAGTAATCAGGTGCAGCACATCAGGTCCCAGACGACGAAACAGCTTGAACAACTGTACTATCGTTTTCATCTCGACTAGCGGGTTTTGACCACTACGGACAAATGCAATTTCGTGATGCTTGAAACCCATAGCCTGAATTATCGCCACGGCCGCGCCGGATGCAGATGCAATATGTACTTCATACCCGGCTTTTTTTGCTGCAACTGCCAATGGCATTCGATGGGACAGGAAGAACTCAGCCGTATTTACTAAAAAAAGGATTCTTTTTGCTCTATTTTGCAACACAATCTCGTCTTAGTTTGAATAACATCACATCAACCAGTGGCTTGAAAACCACCGTCAGTTGGAGCCAAAGAAAGCTGAGAGCTTCAGGCACCGATTCTTAGTGCACGCAACATTCGAGCCCATAACTAGTAACCGTTCGATTGAAGACCAAAAAAATGCTGTGCAGCGTCAACGGAAAAATATGACTTAAATAGAGGAGGCGATTGATTATGGACCAATTGCAAGCAGTAGGCGCAAAACAAAGCTGGTAGTCGCCATAGCGGCAGACTATCCCGCGTTAGCGTCATTGGCCAACATTCGTTATTGTACCTATGACTTCAGAGAACATAGATTATCCTCATGTAAGTAAAACATCACTGTACATTATGTTCAAGAAATCGGCTACTAATAAAGGGGCTCAACAAAAATTCACATTACACCCACAATCGCGACGACATAGGCACGCAACCGAAATTAATAAATTTCATTTACTCCCCTATCGACCCACAGCACTATTTTCGATACGTCAGAATAATTTCAACTAATTTTCTTAGCCAGTCTCAAAATACCGCTGGGAATCAAACAAATAATCGTACTCAAGCAACCCCAAATTATAGAAATTCCAAACAATGGCTTTATTATTGAAATACATGTTTTTATATCTTTATCTTTCGCAGATCCAGCAACATGCCTAAACGCAATTTTGCACAAATACTTTTTCAGAGATAAATTATTATTGATTAACTCTCTGTTTTCTGAAAAATATATAACTGGATAAGGAACTCCGCCCTTAACTCGCTTTACTCTATTAACATCAAAGTCACGATGAACAATAACCAGAGTTTTTCCACTGGCCGCTACAGGACCATTTAATGCACACTTAATCCAAAAGAATAAATCCTCACCAACTTTAATGCCTTCAGGAAAGCCACCAATCGCTAAGAACATAGATCGTCTAACAGCTACTTTAGAGCTATTAGCGACGCTTCCCTTCGCCGATGACAAGAAAAAGTCATGGACGTAACCTTCTTCTGATTCACCAAATGCATGTGATGGACGATACCTACGTGCTGCATCCTGTATAAAATGGGCCAAGCAAACCAAATTGGCTTCCTGATAGAGACTTATCAAACGAGACATCTCTTTTAGGTATCCAGGACGCCATTCATCATCCGCATCCAAGAAACATATAAACTCTGATCTGCAATACTGAACTCCGGAATTTCTTGCACATGAAACCCCTTTATTCAATTGATTAATCAAAACAATATTTAACTTAGAAACCTTTTTGTACTCTTCGATGTTATTCAACGAGTTATCATTAGAGCCATCATTAACAACGACCACAGAATCAACAAACTCGCTTTGAAGCTCTATTGAAGCCAATGCTCTTTTAATAGATAACTCTTTATTAAAAACAGGGATTACCACATCAAACATAAAATACTTACATTCAAAATAATGGAATTAATTAGTTTAATTCCGGCCTGTGCCTATCTCTACTTATATTACTTGACAGACACACTATGACAAGGTACGAGAGAAAAACCTGAGTACTAACAAGAAACTCGCCAGCAAAACTAGCGATAGCCAGCGGTAGGGCGGAAATGAAAACGACTCCTTTACTGGCATTCGAAGTATAAGATTTGCTAGCAACAAAAAATATAAAAAACATCAACAGCAGCATAGCGCAGCCCAAAGGGATCCCAAAACCAGCGAAAACATAAATATAACTATTATGCACAACGAATCCATCTAAAAGCGACCCATCACCGAGCATCGGATTGATCTTAATTATTTCTAGCCCCTTCTCCCACGAACTAAACCTATCACCCAAAGACCTAATATCAGAAACATCATTTTGAGCTAAAGATTCAGAAGCGTCTAAAAACCGGTTACTCACTTCATAACTTTTATTTATATAAACTCCCACCACTAAAACCAACACCAACATACATAAAATCAACGCAAGATTGCCTAAGGATCTCATTCTGACAATAACAATGAAAGCAAAACTAACTAGAAATGCAATCAGAGCGGTTCTTGAACCAGAAAGCATAATCATCAACATACAGGCACTGAACAATATTGATGAGAGCAGTATTCTTTTTGTAATGAAAAAATGATCAATAATAAGAAGAGCAAGCCCGGCAACGACTACGCCAAACCAGTTTGCATTAAACAAAGATGAATAGACCCGAGGGTCAGTGGACTCGGCAGATCGTAATTTCGCTTCACCCCAAATTAACCTAACAACTTCACCAAACCAAGGAACATTGTAGTACTGAACTAGTGCAACCAGAAAAAGACCAAGAACAATTACGGATAACGCTAACTCTGAAGATATACTTTCGAAGAGTCTGCAATTTACAACAAAAGCAACTGAAAAGCCATAAAACACAATCTTCACAACTTCCGGAAGTAAATTATAAGATCCTGAAAAAGTTATAACAAGAAAAGACGAAAAAGCAATTAAAAACGCTCCTAGCAAAGCGAAAGCTTCCAGATTTGAAATTGTTTTTCTATAAATAAAACTAGCTGCGATCAACAAAAAAAGAAGGACGTCGCCAAAATAGGTGCTCATCACATTTCCGAGAAATGGCGGGTGTGGCCTAAAAAAAATCACAATCACCACCAGCCAAGGAAAAACTGAGCTTAATCTAATTTTCATCGGCGACGAAAATTATAAAAGCAGATACTAAACGAGACACTCTCTGAAACAATATATCATTCATCAAATTTGCGCCGTCTTCTTAAAATTTAATCTACTTTCCTCGCGGAGGCATATTATTTCTTTATTAACACCAACCCAATCAATTCGACTACTTTCGGATAACGACTCGACGTCAGTAACTACTGCATTATATTTTTGGAACAAATTTCGTGCTTCAACCATACCTGAAGATACGACACAGGGAACCCCCATTACCATAGACTGAAAAAGTTTGTTTGGAAGACACCCCTTAACATTTTCTGAGCTTGTGTCATAAAGCATCAGAACACCCGCATAATTCTTTATAAAACTTAAATCCGATGGCGAATATCTTCCTCTAAAATCACCTCCACTTTTACTTACGAGCGAACTTATAGCTTCTTTGTAAGATGCGTCACTGTTGCTTGAGAATATTCCATACAAGTCGACTTTAAACCCCTTATTAACAATTTTCTCAAGAAGAGAAACGTCTAACCTTGTTGGCTCAATCAAACCGAAGTATAAAACTCGTCTCATATCCTGAGAACGTTTATCACGCGAGGTTTCACACGCGAGTACGCTCGGAGGTACACTATAAACCACGGGAGCAAGTACCTTATACTCCTTTGATATGTGAGATGACAGATGCTTGCTTACTGTTATAACAGGTATTTTTAGGATTCTTAGAGAGGTGTATTCTAGCGCTTTGTAGAACGATATAAGGATTTTTGTTCTCATTTTTGGATAAGGTTCAAGACTTGCTATGTCATGCATGTCATATATTAGATCATGCTTTCTTCGGAAAATTTTTGTTAATACATATGATATCAAGAGAGAAGCTAACGAATATTGTTCGTGAAATACGACTGTTTTTTTCTTCTCGCTGACTAGAACTTTAAACAGTGACCAAGGCAAAGTAAGAACGTCTGCAATAAAAAACTCACATTCAGCATAGGAGGATTGGGCGTAAACTCTAGCTCCTTTGACGGCCCTATCACTTACAACGTGGTAAATCATTTTTTTATTTCACTCATTTATATTACATTAACAGATTTTTTCGATCTAAATATATTATTTGTCAGATTACAGTCAAGCTAATTTTACATCTAATTACCTAAAATTTTATATCAATATATTGGAGCTGTCGATATCAGTATTGACGCATTGACTATATAGCCCATCGTTCAAAAGGGAACGACTTTCCCCTGCTGGGCCAAGCACCCGACAGGTGCTGTCCAGCTAATTATAGAACGGAAACCCAACTCTGTCTTGTAAAGATACTTAAGGAACAAGATTTTTCGTGATTGTAAATTGAGGCACCGAGTCTTAAATCCTCAGTTTTAGATTTTTCAGGATAACACAAACATACTCACAGCAGTTGTTGAAATCTTGCCTGCTAATTGGAGCTAATACCGACCACTATGAAATAGAGCTTGATAAGAGCTTACATATTTCACTTCCAGATGAGCCACTACCATAGAGATGATCCTTAGATTCAAAACTACCACTTTTCAATATCGCCTTTGCTATCTCTTTAGGTTCGCTTCCCACCAATTTATTAGCCTTTATATCAACCAATTCAACCCACTCTGTTTCGGCACGCATGGTAATACACGGCTTCTTATGAAAGTAGGCTTCTTTTTGGACGCCACCTGAATCCGTTGCTACTACCCTACAGTTCGCTTCTAACCAAACCATCTCAAGATAGCCAACAGGCTCAATCAAATATATATTAGCTGGCAAAGGAGCATTCACATATGCCAACTTAGCTCTTGTCCTCGGGTGGATAGGTAGAATTATAATTTCGCCGCTACAACCAAGTCCCGTAAGTATGTTTCTTAGCGTTTCCGCATTGTCAGTATTCTCAGCTCGGTGAATCGTACAAAGTACGAAATCGTTGCCTTGAATAGTAAGCTCTTCTGGTAAAACTGGCTTTCTTGCCTTTTCCTTGTAAAAGAGAGAGGCATCATACATTACATCGCCGACAAGTTTGATTTTCTCTACTGGGATACCTTCATTTATCAGGTTCTGCCGTCCGCTTTCTGTGGGAGCAAATAGCAGATCTGCGATATGGTCAGTCAACACACGATTTATTTCTTCAGGCATCTTCCGGTTGAAGCTACGCAAACCTGCTTCCACGTGTGCCACCCGTATATGCAACTTCGAGGCTGCTAAAGCACCTGCAAGGGTGCTGTCGGTATCTCCATATACGAGCACCCAGTCGGGCTTGACTTCGTTCATCAAACCTTCTAGCTTTTCGATCATACGCCCGGTATTTTGCCCGTGTGTACCCCCGCCAACACCTAGGTTGTAATCGGGCTTGGGAATATTCAACTCTTCAAAAAAGACATCGGACATATTGGAATCGTAGTGCTGACCTGTGTGTACTATGGTTTCATGCACGCCTGGACAATGCTCACTGAAAGCACGGGACACAACTGCAGCTTTTATAAACTGAGGGCGAGCGCCGATAATGGTCATTACTTTCATAGGACCTTTATTCCTCATCAATTGTTACTTATCAAACGGCGATAGATATTGAAATCTTCCGTTGTGTTGAAAAAGGAGTTGTGCCACAAAAGGGTGAATAGCCCACCCACCGCCCTGCATTTGTTCTTAAGTTCATTGAATTTGAGAAATGCTGCTTCTGTTGAACCCAGCCCAAGATATCGTTCCGCAATCACGGTGCAATCCATTGCCACTAATGGGCGAATTCGCAAAGGAAGAGCTTGGTCGGTTGTGACGTCAAACGCGGGATACTCAAAGCAGGTTCCACAGCGAAAGCCAGGTCGGTCCGCATAGCTAAGTGTACTGTCGTAAGACAATCCAGCGTCAGCCCAAGCTTTAGGTGTTATAGCCTGATCCCAGCGTAAAAAATGCATGCGCCCCCCCCATACACGTTGATCGATACCTTCTTCGTCACAGACTCTTTTCAACCTCTGTGCCTCCTTTCGGATTTCATCAGGGCAATTGAAGGTGTTGTAACTGGGATGGAGCCCAATCTCATGTCCACGTGAGTGAATCTGCCTCATCAGAGCCCGTATTTGAGGCATTTCAGGGTCGTACTGTGCATCTTTAGCAGTTTCTGTGCGGCCACAGATGAAATAGAAGGCACTGGTGAGTCCATTCTTTTCGGACTGCCTCATTAGCCAGTCGAAAGTGTTGACTGGGTCACATGGATGGATTTCCCGCCGGCTGTTCAACCACATCCAAGATCCCATCAGAGCGGACCTGAGATCCTTTCTGACAATTATATCGCCACCTACAGTACGAAGCAGGCGCCGTGGCTTCTGAAATGCATAACGGGCCGGGCTATCTACATCATGGGAAACCTTCACCTCAAAGTTATGCTTTTTGAGTTCGAGTTGTGGCCACACACGCTGAATGATCTGTCCCAGTATATTTAGCCATTCATCAACTATTGGACGCTCGAGATAGTCATGCTGGAAGGCGTGGGATGAGGTCGCCGGGAAACGGTAGTGGTTGTCGAGATCTTTTCTCCCTATTTCTTCTTTGCGGGTGAGCATCCAGTAGGTCAGGCCAATTATGTCAAAGTGAACCCTTGCTTCCCTATGGGAATAGTCTACTAGCGGCAAAGAGAGCTTATGACTGCCTGGTGCAGGAATCTTCGAATCAATGCATACAACAAAGCCCTCGGATTCTGCATCCCAGTGATCAACTGGAAAACCTGAACTAGACTGATGAAACATCGGCTCAAGTCGATCAAAAATTACTCGCCCCAAACGTTCTGGCATATTTAAAACCAATGAATCTTCTGCCTCTTTTAGAGAAAATTGGGCACCAAAGCGCTCGAAAAATAATGTCTCTAACCAAAGGAGTGCGTTTTCCGTATACATTAGTAGACTAACCTACGCTGCTTTGAATGCTTACTCTTGTGGGGCATCGGAGTCCAATTGAAATGCTTAGTTTTCACAGACGACGTAAAAACCTGAACCATTGAATTTGATTATGCACTAAGGACCAACATTGGATTTACGGCGCTTTGCGAAGAATCTCGCGCATACAAAACCCGGCCTGGAGAAATCTAGAATCTGTGCGCTCTACGCTAAAGTAAGGTACCTGCATAGCGCCAAATGCCCTAAAGAAGCGCTCAACAGGCTCTAACATGGAACCTTCAAAGTCATAACGTATTGCGTACTTTGATGCTTCTTGAATCGCCGACCAGACACAAAGACTACCTGCACCGCTTTGTCGAAGGTCGGGATCATATCCATTCAGCAATTGATACGCAGTGTCGCCCTCCCAAACAATGTAAGTTCCGGCATGAAGCTTTCCCTCTGCATCCTCGCCTAAGATAATCGCTCTTTTATTTACTGCGGCGGCAGACTGATCAAGGCTGTGAAGAAACTGCTCGGAATACGGAAGTGGTTTACCCTGTCGTTCAAAGGTCTTGCGCAATACTGGAATGAGTTCCCCAATATCTTCACTAATTCGAGTGCGAACCCCGAACCTTGTTTCGGCTTTTCGAATATTCCCGCGAATATCCCTCTGCAACCCAGACCAAAGCTCCTCACTATTTGAGATGTCGGGCAAAACATAGGTGTACCGCGTACTCTGCTTATATCCACGCCAATGAAAGGGCAACCAGTTCGAACGCGCACTATCCCAGCTCTGTCGATACCAGTCGAACGGCGGTAACCCGTCGGCGAGAGCACCGAGAATATCTTTCTCCATCGCCAGTGCATTGGCATATTTGGCGTTACTCGGGCGCACCCAGGGACCAAGGGTCTGAGTCAATCGTGGTTGAGTTAGTAATTTTTTACCCCAGAACTTAGACCAAACATAAGGAAGCGAGCCGACGATCTCATCATTTTTCAGTGCTAACACGGCACTCCAATTCTGTGGGCCGGCAACTGCATCAAGCCACCATGCCTGAGAAAACAGGGGAATCGTTAAACACTCTGAACACAGAGCTCGGTACCGGTCGCTGGAATCCAAAACATTTAGATCCATGGACCACCCCTCCTATATTTCTCTGCGGTGGGAGTTTCGCTATAAAGCATCCGATACAATGATGCCAATAATCGATTCCTAGCAACCCGTTCTTCGCTTATAACCAACCTGCTCACAAATGCTCCCTAATGACCGAAATTATGTTCTCAATTTCGCTAACTTTCATTTTCTGGTGAATAGGTATATCCATCCAGCAACTCGTTACCTGATTTGCGTTTGGGGCCGACTGAGGCGTATTACCGGTGATCAATTCGGGCCAGTTAAAATTACCAGCTCGAATCCCCCTTTTACACAATGCAATTGAAATCGAATTTAGCTGTGCAGGTCCACCGACAAATACTTTTTGTTTCAACCAAGCTGGTTGGATATCTTGCTGCATAACTGGCCAGCTAACAAGCGAGCATTTCGAAGAAAAAATCTCAGCATTTGCATTCCGTATAGAACGGATTTTAGGATATCTCTCGAGACATAGGATGCCAAGTTCGGCTCGTATCGAACCAATTGATGTGCTCACATCATAAGTAGGCGCGCGACTAAATCTGTAATAAGCCCGTCGAAAAATCGATGACATACCTTTCTTGGTTTTATTTATTCTTGATCGACGTAAATTCATCGATTTCATAAAATTAATAAGCAAATCATATTCATATGAAGGATCTATAGTTGGTAAGGCCTGAGGAGCATTTCCATTTTCTTGAAACATGTCCTGAGAATTAATAATAGCTATACCGCCCCACCCTAGAGAAATTGGCTTGTCATAGCTAAAACTGAATATGGCGGCATCCCCCCAGGTTCCCACTTGCCGTCCATCTATATAACCACCCAACGTCTGAGCGCAGTCTTCAATAAGTAGTATTCCCTTAGCATTGCAGAAGTCACGCGCTTTCCTCAGATCAACTGGAACACCATAAAGATGGGTCACTATCAATACGCCAACCTGATCAGTAATCGAATCTAAGACTATATCCCAATTAAATCTTCCAGGCTGAAATTCGAAATCATATGTTTGGACCTCGCAATTTGCAGCTTCAATTGCCTCTTTCACTCGTACACAGTTGAGAGCAGGTACCATTACTACAGGTCGCCTATCCTTTCTAGCTTTCAATAACCCCTCTAGCGCAGCCTTTCCACTTGGTGCTACCTGTAATCTACTTTCATGAACACCAAGAAATTTTCCAAATGCACAGAGGAAATTTTCAACTGATGTATCACTGGCATTTTCACGTGCAGTATCCACATCGCTTAATGACCAGAACTCTTCAACAGTGTCACGATTTTCGAACATAGTTTTTCAAACTTTCAAATAGCTCTGGATCAATACGTACTTTTTCACGCCGCCTAAATGGTTCAGGAGCAGAAAATCGCCTCGCAACTTTACATCTATTCGCTTGAAAAAACTCATCTAACCTATTCATTTCTTTTTCGGGATTCACACAGAGTTCTTCATAGCTCAGTCTGAAACAACATTTAGGATCAACACCGCTGATAGCTAAATCTTTATCGATCGTCGAGTAAATATGCCGTATCTGCTCTACGACTTGTTGATGCGCTGGTAGTTTTTCAAGCTCCGTGACTGCAGGTGGCTCCATAGACCACCACTTTTCATAGTCATCGTAAACTCTTTTTCTCACCTCAAGTAGCGAATGTGCATTGTCCAGTTCATCCCTTACCATTATTATAAAAAGTGATTCGGGAATGTATTTAGTGATTGGCTGAATACGCAGAGCTGCATGTGGGTTTTTAAAAAGAACGGGCTTTCCAAATGCTCTTATCAATGATGCGACGGATCCACGGAAACACTCCATATTACGATTACTTACGCCTCCTAGATCAACATACCGTGGCTGACGCCTGAAAAAACGATACCACCACTGCCCACACTCTGATGGATCATAGGGCCTGTCTGTCCTTCCATGGACGGAGTGATAACTAGATCTCGGTCGATCGTGAATGGGATGGAAAACCATTTCTGCTAAAGCAGGAGCACCAAAATATTTGCCATGGAAGTTGCTTAGGTAACCGACGTCAAACACATCAGTGATCACTTGCATCGCCAGTGTGGTACCGGACCTTGGAGCACCGAGAAAAAAGATCGGAGGATGCGCCAGCAAATCTTTAGGCTTTCTATACAGAAGAGCTTCTAGTTGCGCAAGTACTGGACCGCCGAAAATTCGAGACAGTTTATTTATCAACTTTTCTACGAATAATATAGATTTAGAGATATAAAATAACATAAAAAGTCTACTACAATCGGGTCTTTCTGACAGTTGATTTGAGGCCGCGTTTTAAAACTCTCAAAGCTCGATTAATTTGACGCGATTGGCCAGACTTATTCTCTGACTTCAAATATGATGCGGTTTTTAATATTTCGTTATCATTTTGCAATTCTGTTTTAAAATTCCAAAATGGCCCAACCGAACTATCATATACTTTACTATTGTTGGCAATGTTATTCTGATTCAAGAATTCAGACCACCTCCCCCAACAGACGTTCTGCCTTTCATTGAAACCTTCAAAGTCTGCATTCATAAATGCAGACAGGGAACCTTCCTTTCGAATTTGCTCGCCAGATGCACTCGGAATCTTGAAGTAATCTACAATTTCACGAGTTCTTATATCCCAAGACGATAGTACCGTAGGCACGCCCTGTGTAAGACCGCATATCGCCGCATGTAACCTTCCGGACAAAAGAGCCTTCTGGTTCCCAATCTCTTGATACCAAGCTTGGTACGACTCAGGAAAAAAGCCACCGCTCGAAACTGCATACTCTAACTTGCTTTGAGCTTCATTTTTTGAAATACCTAGATGCTCACTGATATTTCTACTTAGCCGGGCACTTTTGTTCTCTAAGAATAGCTCCTCATCCATAACATCCTGCCCAATTAACCTGTGATCACAGAGCTCATCTAATAAATTAACCGCAATACTCCAGTGAAATGGAACTGCAATATCCCTTGGGGATTCAATTCCTGACGGCTGGATTTCACCCGCAAAGTTCGAATACATAGTAGGGCAGCCAATTGGAACGACGTTTTCTATCCCTTGGCGGTGCAAGTAGAGTGCGGACGCAGCACCTCTAACACCAATCCAATTATTATCGACGGAACACAGCTCTAGTAGTTCTCTTACGCTCCCATGAACGTTATTACTTCCATCCTGGCCTGCGTCTAGCCCTCCAGACAGGAAAACCGTTCTAAGGTCAACACTTTTTAAAAATTTTACCAGCTGACTAACATTTCGATTCGGACCAAAATGGCTGGCAAGTGAGACTATACAAACATCATAGTTGTTCCTGATTTTAGTCACATCAAATTCTGAAGCTATGTCAAGATAGTCAGCACCAAATATTGAAATAATAGAGCGTGTTATAAATGACGCTCCCATATTAGTTGACCGCATCGACGCCTGATAGTCAGACACCGCCGTGCGAACTGATGACGAATAATATTCTGGGGTCAGGCCAACTACCAGTACTTTCATATTGACATCCAAAACTTCTACCTCAGTTTGTAAAATACCTATTAGATTCTTAGATCTAGGCGCAGATCAATTAGATCCAATTTATATCAGCTAACGCCACCGTATGGCTCCAGTTTCTTAACTACCCTTGCTGGCACGCCCGCCAGAACCTGATCACCTTCAGGAAATGACTTGGCAACCACTGCACCAGCAGCCACCACAGTATGCTCTCCTATGTGCACGCCGGGCAGTATTGTACAGTTCGCTCCTAGCCAGGAATTTTTATTGATCACAACTGGACCGTCAGATATATAGTTATGAAAATTATTTACATCATGGTTCATTGAAATTATAGAAACTCGAGGTCCAATCCATACATTACGGCCTAGAATAATTCCATTTCTACCGTCAATATGGCAAGAGAGAGAAAGTCCTGGCGTTCTTGTTCCTCTTTGGATATTTTCAGGCTTTATCACTCTTGAGGTAGGATGTACCGGCCAAGGTACTGTTCCATTTATCCTAAGTATTTTCTGAAGAAACCAATGCTTCAAGACTATCTTGGCAGAATGCTCATTCCCACTTTTCATGTATATAGGCCACAAAATAAGGAGAGCACTTTCTATTATATTTTTAAAAAACCTAATCACAATTCCACACTCTCATTTCAGGACCAACTTTAAGGGCGGGACGACCGACATTAGAACTGACAAAACAAAAAGAACTATTTTTATGTAGAGATAATTTTCAGATGGATCTAGCATGTAAAAACCAAATAAAGCTGGAAGAGCACATAGTATCGAGTACGGTAAATATTTAACAAGTGGAATCCATAACTTCTGCGCATCTTCATCCACTAAATCTAGAATCTTCCAAAACCGGCAACAGTAGACCACCGATCTACCAAATGTGAGAATGGCCACTATGGTGATGATGTCATTAAACCACCAACCACCAATAATTATGGAAGCAGCAGTAGTTAGAAGAAAAGCCAACTGGAATATAAGAGCATAGCCATGACGCTCAAGTATTAAGAAAACTCTTCCTGGAGGCGTAGTAACAAATTGAAAAAACACTCCAAACGACATCCAACTTGCCAATTCACCAGACCGCACCCAATTCTCACCAAACACCACGCTGAACACTTCTGGCGCTGAAATAATCAATACCATCGCAATAGGTAGACTAGCAGCCACCATTTTGTAATAGATATCTACAACGAGAGAACCTAACGTTCCCTGTAGCTTCGCTTCTACGGCTTCACTATAAAAAACATCCCCCATTGATTTGCTAATAACTCCAATAGGTAATGACAGAACCCGATGTGTAAGAGCGTATAAACCTGCTGCTACTGGCCCGATAATTATGGCAATCAACAGGGGTGGCAACTGGGCCCCTCCTGCACTTGACAACCCACTCCAAGTCGATACCAACGGAAAAGACCGGTAATCTTTGAGGGACGCTTTGATTCCGGAAACTCGAACTTGTGCGAAACGCCTCCTATCCCTGATTAACATGGCCCCTAGCTTGTACAAACCTGCTGCCTGTCCCACGACCCTACCTATCAACAATGCAGTAGGCCCGAGAGTATACCCACCAATCTGTATGCCAACCGTTCCCAAGCTTTGAGTTAATTTGGTTTGAGCGATAGCACCAAACGCTCTTTTACGAATGGCCCAGTAGTTTAGAACCTCGTAAGTGCCCACAAGCAAAAGGCCTAGCGGCAACAACCAAAGATAACCTGCCAACAAAGGGATATTAAGAGCTGATGCGATGGTTTGACTTAACGGAATAACCACAGCAGCCGTAAGCGAAGCTATACATACCACTACAGCCAAACTAAGCACAGTAACGTTTGCAGCCTCCTCGTCGGTCTTAGGAAGAGGAATAGCAAGTTGGTATCGCAGGCTAGCAACGATACTAAGGATACTGAGTAAAGAGGCAAACACGGCGAGCACACCGAAATCTTCAGGGCTATATAGCCGTGTAAGGATCGGGGAAGCTGCTACTATAATTGCCTGCCCCGCCACAGCACCGCCAGCGAGGAGGCTAGCGCTACGAGCGAAGCGACTCTTTGGCAGTATCCGCTGAACGATAGCCTTTAGCTTTTTAGTAGCCAAAGGAGACACAAAGGCAAGAAAGCAAAGACATGAATTACCGAACCCCTAGAGCCTTGGCAACCCGTATCTGCTCGCGCTCGCTCAATTTAGGATGCATTGGAAGGCTCATTACCCGAGCGCTAGCAGCCTCACAATTTGGGTAATCGCGTGGGTCAATTGTCAAATCCGCAAAGGC
The DNA here is from genome assembly GCF_054968585.1 of Marinobacter sp. G5_S1_61_S3. Classification (NCBI taxonomy): domain Bacteria; kingdom Pseudomonadati; phylum Pseudomonadota; class Gammaproteobacteria; order Pseudomonadales; family Marinobacteraceae; genus Marinobacter; species Marinobacter sp. G5_S1_61_S3. The sequence continues at coordinate 66,139 of NZ_JBQKUK010000015.1, forward strand.
GGGCTGGCGGTACAACGGTAAAGGGTAGTGCACAGCCGTAGGGATCCCTGCTTCTTTCAGGGCTGTTTGAACTTCATCGCGCTCCAAGACTTCTATCGTGTACTGCGCCCAAACACTGGTGCAACCCGGTGCAACTTCAGGAATTGCCACCAAAGCTGGCACTGGAGAGCCCCGACTAGAGCTATCACTGCTTAAGTCAGAGTGGCTCCGAGTTCCCACATTAAGCAGTTCAGTGTATCGCTGAGCCACCATTTGCCGCTCACGAACCTCATTCGGGAATAAATCAAATTTGGCAAGCAATACAGCAGCCTGAAGTGTATCGAGTCGGCTATTTACCCCTACACGCACATGATGGTAGCGCCTGTCCTGGCCATGGCGTGCAATCTGACGCAGCACGATTGCCAACTCCTCGTCATTAGTAAAAATGGCACCACCATCTCCATAACAACCCAGCGGTTTACTGGGAAAAAAACTGGTACAACCAATAGTGCTGAGATTACAGGACTTCTTACCTTTATAGGTGGCGCCGAAACTCTGAGCACCATCCTCAATAACCGGGATACCGTGCTTTCGAGCAACGGCATTAATAGCGTCGAAATCAGCGCATTGTCCATAAAGAGATACAGGAATTATCGCTTTGGTACGCTGCGTTATCGCTGCCTCCAGTTTATCTGGGTTCAGGTTGTAGGTGTTTGGGTCAATGTCTACGCACACTGGCTTGGCACCCAGCACGGCAGGGGTTTCGGCTGTTGCGATGTAACTGAAGCCCGGCACAATCACCTCGTCTCCATGACCAACACCTACGGCCATCTGGGCAATCTGAAGGGCATCAGTACCATTAGCAACTGTTATACAATACTTCGAGCCTGTATAGACTGCCAATCGCTCTTCTAGTTCGTGAACTTCAGGCCCGAGTATGTACTTACCATGGGCCAGCACCCTCTGAATATTGGCGTCGATCTTTTCTTTAATAAGGGCCTGCTGCGCTGCAAGGTCTATGAATTGCATTTTGTTACCTGACCTTTGTTCAATCTGTATATACAACCCGTGTGAGGACACTGGACTTCGCCCCACCCCTCAATTGGCAAATCAAGCTGCTCGCCAAACTCGCTCATCCAACCAATCTGCTTAGCAGGAACACCAACCATCAATGCGTAGGCAGGTACAGGTCTGTTAATGACTGCACCAGCACCTACAAAGGCATACTTACCAATGGTCACGCCACAAACAATGGTGCAGTTTGCTCCCAGCGTTGCGCCTCTTTTTACTATGGTGTCCCGGTATTCCTCTTTGCGCTCAATAAGCGACCGAGGATTATACACATTAGTGAAAACCATACTGGGACCACAGAACACCCCCTCCTCCAAGTGAACGTTGTCGTAGACGGACACGTTGTTCTGGATTTTGCAGTTATCACCAATGGTGACCCTATTTCCAACAAATACGCCCTGCCCCATGGAAACGTTTTTTCCGATTCTGGCACCACCGCAGACATGCACGAAGTGCCAAACTCGGGAGCCGTCACCTATCTGGGCACCGTCATCAACAATGGCGCTGGGATGGATTGTAACTGACATGGTCATACCTTCAGGAACGGATGATAATCGCCTTTCAGACCGACTGGCGTTACATTTCGGATACTAGCGACCGTTTCAATGGCAACACGGTTCTCCTCTAGACCGAAACCGCGACCGGCAAGAATTTCTTCATAACTGCGGGTATGTAGATCTGCGAAACCACCGGAGAACTCCAGCTCTTCACCATCTACAGTAATGGACCGATAGGTTCTTTGGCCCCGGGCTTTCGCGCTATCCGGCACATATTTGAAATCCACGGACAAGAACCATCGAACCCGGGCGCTCTCATATTCGAGGTAACCGGCCGACATGGTTTCACTACTGTGGTGAACTACGTTCTCCTGTAGCTCTCCAAAAATAAAGTGCAGCATGTCATAAAAATGAACACCGATATTCGTCGCGATACCGCCCGACTTCTTTTCATCACCCTTCCAGGACTGCATGTACCAATGTCCGCGTGAGGTGATGTAAGTGAGGTCCACTTCGTGTTTAGCGCTAGCCCGCTCATTTCGAACTTTTTCTCGTAATGCGATGATTGAAGGGTGAACGCGTAGCTGGAGAATCGTGTTAACCGTTTTGCCTGTGTCTTTCTCAATATCCTGAAGGCCATCAATATTCCAAGGATTCAGTACCAACGGTTTCTCACAGATTGCGTTAGCACCGGACCGAAGAGCAAAGCGCATATGGGAGTCGTGAAGGTAATTGGGGGAGCAGATTGACATGAAATCGACAGCCTCACCGCCGTTTAGTCTGCGGAGCTTATCAATGTGACGATCAAACCGTTCAAACTCCGTGAAGAAATCAGCATCCGGGAAAAAGCTGTCGATGATGCCGACGGAGTCATTTTTATCCATGGCCGCCACCAATTCATTACCAGTGTCTTTGATGGCTTTCATGTGTCGCGGTGCTATATAACCTGCCGCACCAATTAATGCGAATTTCTGAGGCATAGTTGCTCCTTTAGCCTGCTTTTCCGTTGCTAGCAGAAAGCTGTGGTATATCGTCTTGCTTCCCATTTCTGATAAATGCACGAATAAGAACCACAAATACCCCTAGAATTCCACCGAGCATTGTGGCAAGAACTGCAATCAACGCACGTTTTGGTGCGCTTTTCTCTTGGGGCACTACGGCGGGGTCTATAGTTTTGAACACATACTCGCGTTGAGCATTTGCAAGCATAACGGTGCGAGTTTCACTTTCAATGAGTTGGTAAAAGACTTGCTGCATTCCTGCGATGTTTGTTTCGTTCAGCTTGGTTTCCAGATACTGAATACTAGCCTCGGCTTCCTCAATATCTTCGTCGCGCATATGTTCGTTTATATCGCGAATCAGCCATTCTGCCCACTGTTGAGCAGCTACCGGAGACTGGCTTCTTACGCTCAAGGTTACCATTCCGTTATCTTTGTTTTCGCTAACGCTCAGGTGCTCTACTCTGAACTTCTCCACCAAGTCCCAATCCGTAGGCTCGAAGCTATTGCCTTCCTCAGATGTGCGCCACTCTGTTGCGTCCGGATTGTAAACTTCGCGGTTATAATTCCAGTGGCTTTCGCGAACGTTCCAACCCTTGGTTCCAAACAGTTGAACTGCGAGTCCATGGCGGCCGATAAAGTCAGAGAGAAAAGCGCGAGATTGAAGTACTTCCTTGGCAATAACAGTATTGCTGGTGCCATCCTGACCGATATTCACACCCGCAAGGCTTGCCAACCCTCCCAATTGGCCACCGAGGCGGACTCTACCGCTGCCCTCTGTCGGAGCCAGCAATGCGCTTGCCTGAAAGATATTTGGCTTGGAAAGAGCGTAGGCAACGCCACCTACTGCAAAGATGACTGTTATTAGAATGATGAACCATTTACCTGCCCAGATGGCGACAAACAGCTCCCGCAAGTCGATTTCATTATCTACAAATGAGCTTGGCTGCTCTGACGCCTGAGTCATTAAAGATTCCCCACAGCTGCTGCACCCAGAGCCATCTGGTAAACAATCTGGCTCACGTTACTCCAAAGCTCCAACTGATTCAGCCTGTCCACATCAATGGGCACGATAATGGTATCCCCCGGTGCCAATTGCTGGCTGCGCCCGCCAAACCAGCGACTTTTCTCTGGTAGCATTACGGAACCGTCTGCCTTCACCACATACACTCTTTCCTCATCCGCCTGGCGGGTTGGGCCGCCACTGCGCTCCAGATAGTCATCCACGGTCAAACCTTCGCTGTGCAGGTGACTGGTGGGGAACTGGACTTCGCCAAATACGCTGACGGCTTGTGGGATGGTTGGTACTGTTAATGTGTCGCCATCCTGAAGGCGGATGGGCTGATAGTCGTCGCTGCCCACAACCGCTGCTAGGTTGATCACCATTCGCCCGACGGGGCGGGAATCCTGCACGTCTTCAAGCAGGTCCTGAACCTGTTGGGTGCGCTCCGCATTTTGCCCGCCAAAATCATCGCCTTCCAGTTGTATACCTATCAAGTCACCCTGCAATCGCTCTTCGGCTTCACGCAGGCGCTGAGCTTCGAGTTGGCGGAGTTTTTCTCGGGTGAATATGGCGCCTTCCGGGAAGGCGTTATCGGTGAGGCCTCCAGCGCGTTCGATCACGTCGCGGAGTGTTTCGCCATTGCGAATAGTGTACTGGCCGGGGTAGCGGACTTCGCCATCCAGTTCAATGGTTTTGGCCTGCGCAAATTCCGGTATGGATTTGATCAGCAGGCGGTCCCGGCTTTTTAGCGCGGCGGAGGCCTGGCCTTTCATGACCGCCTCCAGGTTCAGGCTTATGATCCTGGTTTCACCCGTGCCCTCTTCGTCCACTCCGAAACGGGCCAGCTCAGCGGTATAAAGGGAAGCTGAGTCTTTCAGGCCACCGGCTACGTAGATCGCATCTGAAACCTGCCGTGAGGCTGGTAACGGGTATTCGCCGGGGTAGCGTACCGGCCCTGTCACCTGGATGGTCTGTTGAGGCGCACCTGGCTTGGCCTGGGCTTTCAGCCGTTGCAGCACCGGTGCAAACAGGGCTTCGCGGCTGAAGCGGCTATAGTCCACTTCATTGCCTTCTTCGCTGTTGGTGCCACTAAGGTTATTCGCACGGGTGCTTGCGCCGTTATCCGAAGCAGAGCGCTTGGTCATCGTGTCGCTCTGGTCCTGGCTTTTTGCGCTTACCTTGCCTTCATCCGCAAAAATCAGGAACTGGTCTTTTTCCTGCAGAAGAATATCGTTCTCGCCACCGGGGTTATCCAGGGCTTCGCGCAGGCGCAGATTGAGGACGGATACGGTGTCAGTCTCGGGGTCGGTACGTACAATGGCTGCGTAGCGCTTGTCCGCTTCCCGTAGTAGGTCGTTGTCCAGGGACTGAATAACGGAGCTCACCCGCATACCCGGCACCCAGGCGTAACGACCGGGGCGGGTGGCCGCGCCCTTCACTTCCACGTATTGGCCGGTGATGTCGGAGATGGAGGCCACTTCTATACGGTCACCGGGCTTAACCTTTGCCTGTCTGCCTTTTGGTGTGGTGAGGTTAGCTTCGGCGATGATGCGCAGGAAGTCGTCGTTATTGCGCTCGATGCGGACCAGTTGCGGATAGGCCTGAGGGGTCAGGCCGCCGGCCAGGTTTACCAGCTCCTGCAGGTTGGTGTCGTTTTTCAGTTCATAGAGCGCGGGGCGGTAGACTTCGCCGTCTATACCTACTCGGTCGCCCACCGGTGGGATAAAAATTACATCGCCGGGTTGCAGACGGTTGTCGTCAGAGGTGTCACCCGCCAGCAACAGGTCGTAAAGATCCAGTTCGCCGACCAGCTTGCCGTCCCGCTTGTGCTGAATTTTACGCAGGGAGCCGGTACGTTTAATGCCGCCAGACACATAGAGAGCGTTGGTGATGGTGGAGAGGGAACTGACCGTGTAAGAACCGGCATTTCTGGCCTCGCCCAGCACAAACACTCGCATGCTGCGCAGTTCACCCAGGGAAACGCTGGCCTGAACACCGATGTACTGCTCGGAGACTCGCCTCTTAATCTGCTGCCTGGCTTGATCAAACGTCAGGCCCGCAACGGCTTGGGGGCCTGACTGCGGAAAGCTGATGGTACCGTCCCGGGATACGGGCAGCTCCAGTTGCTGGTTTTCCTTGCCCCAGAGCTGAACCCGCAGGACGTCGCCAGGGCCCAAAGTATAATCGTTGGGAATAGGAATTTCTGTAACCGGTGCAAAGGTTGTGGGGCTTCCAACAAACAGGTCGTAGCCATAAGGCTTCAGGCCGCCGTTCTTGCGGTCCTTTTCTTCGTTGTCGTCCTGCTCTTGCCGGGCACGCTCCCTTTCTTCATCGGAGATGGCGTCAACCGGCTCTACCACGTTTACATTTTGTGGCCGCTGCTTCTGCTGGCTCGCCGAGCCAGCAATGGAATCCAGATCCACCCCATATTGGCGGGCCAGCGCTTCCTGCTGGGCCCGTGGCATGCTCTTGAACTGTTCAATCTGGGACTGGCTTATGGATTGAGCGGCGGTGGTTACTGGCAATACAAGCGCCAGTGACAGCAGAAGTCGTTTAGTCAGGTTCACTTAGTCAAATCCGTTTTTTAGAAGCGGTAACGCCAGGCGGCGCCGACAGACCATTGGTCCTTTTCGCCGCCCAGGAGTTCTATTTTTTTGTCGGTGGCCTGGGCGGTTAGGTCCAGCCAGCCGTTGAGAAAGTGTGTGCCGTAACCCACGGAGGCGATGGCAGCTTTCTGATCGCCTTCTGGCACATTATAGAAAATATCGTCGTCCGGGATGACGGTGCGATTGGCACCGTCTTTGTTGAGATCCAGATAACCCAGGGATGCGGACAGGTTACGGCCATCGGGGAAGAAGTTAAATACGCCCAAAGTCAGGGTTTCCGCGTCGCCGTCGAAGGTTGAGGCCATATTGCGGCCCTTGTGCCGGTAGCCACTGCGGTAACGGGAATGGTCGTATGTGATATTGGGCATGGCATTACCCAGAAAGTCATCGGCCAACGTGTTGGCGTATTCTACAAACCATTGCTGGTCACTCTCGAATAACTGAGTGGTCCAATCCGTGCCCAGTAACCAGGATTTTCGAGCCGGAAAGGCACCGGCCTCGTCTTCGCCCATCATCTGGCCATAGACACCCATGGCCTGGTCGCCAATGGCAAAACCGTAGCGGGCGTCAATACTAGCCAATTGGTTTCCGGGGTCGTTCTCTTCCAGTTGACCATTGTCGCGGCCGATCAGGGCGTTCCAGATGGTGGAGGCGCCTTCCGGCCGACCTTCGCCGCCGAACATGATGGCGCGGGAGAAGCCAATATCCAGGCCGTCGATAGGCCTTACCGTCAGGCGCATGCCGATCATCTTGGCTTCCGGCACCGCGCGCTCGCTTTCCAGTTGGCCAGCGAAGGTGGTGAACTGCCAGGGGCCAATCCATTTCAACCAGCTGGTTTCCGGCTCCGCGGCGTCCTTACGGTTCAGCCATACCGCCGGCATGGGGCGGGCGTTGTTGGAAAGGATCAAGCTACTTTGCCAACCTGGCCCCCACCAACGGTCGATGGCGCCAGCGCCAAACACCCAGTTACCGGCGGTTGCGGCCAGATAGGAACCATCCAGACGAAATGTATCGTCGTCTTCCGGGTTGGCTGCCAGGCCTGGTTTTATGCCGAAGGCCCAGGATTCGCCCTGCCATTGCACATTGAGGCTGGTCTCGGCTGATTCGCGTGGGCCAGGCTGAAAGCCTCTCACAAAGGTCGGTTCGCTGGTGGCGCCCAGTTCGTATTCCGCGCGCCAGCTCTGTTTGCCCTGCTCGTCCATCTCGAACTTCAGGTAGGCCAGCGGGCCGCCGATGGCAGGAGCATCGCTGCCGGTTTCCTGGCCAAGGCCGCTGTGCACGGTGCCCATCATTACCGGCCAGGTGGAGGTTGTGCGGTTCAGGTGCCCCCGGTCCGCCAGTTTTTGCAGGGCGAAGCGGGCACGGTTGTCGCCAGGCTCCAGCCAGGGTGCCGAGAAGGCCGCAGAAGAATACGTGGCGGCAATCAGGCACGCTACCGCCCCACCGACCAGGGTCCAGTGTTTTGAGGTCATATACCGACAACTTTCTGAGAAATGACAGGAAAAAACGAACAATACGGAGGGAACAACCTAATCCCAACTGTATCCCTGTCGGTTGATGAAGCTTCTGTGTCAAAAGCGTGACGATTTTACGGCATCTCATATGACACGCAAGTGACAATACCCCTGACATGCCCCTTGTCAGGTGCGCTGAAGTGAAGAATTGTCAAAGGCTCATAATTTGATCACTCGCCAGCAAGCTGATTTCTAACCAGGCCAATAAACTCAGCGAGAAACGCAATAAATACTCCCGCCATCAACCCTAGCATTATTGATAGCACGACAATCAGGCTTCTCGACGTGCCCGCATTTTCACCGCTTTGCCTGCTAACGACCAGAGCCTCAAATGGTGACAACGATTGCAGATCCGATTCCAGTGCAAGCTGCTTTTCTACAGCGGACGCAATTGCATCGCCGGTGTTCTCCCCTTCTTCGAGCATTTTTATGGTCGAATCCAGGGACGCAATCTGCTTTTCAAGACTCTTGCGCAGCCTAGACAATGCCTGCTCTTGTTCAGAGCTTAGCCGCTCGATCAGCTTCCGATGATTCTTCTCTATAAGCTCTGCCAAGGGGGGCGAGGCTTCGGAAACGATTCTAATAAGTCCGGTATCCTTCGGGTTACTGGCCGTTAGTTTGAAAGGCAGGTTCCTGCTATTTTCTGCGCGATAGGTGGCCTGCAGATCCGGCACCCAGAGGCTGTCCAGTTCGGCGATGATGGTAGCGGGCTCTTCGACGTATGTTCCATTCGCCTTTTCAGCCAATTTCATGAGGGTGACGTATTCGTATTTTTCCGGCACGAACAATGCGTAGACCACACCAACAAGAGAGACCACCAAAAAAATGACGTAGAACACCCGCCGGCGTCTGAGAAATGTCGTTGCCAGATCAACCAGGCTGATTTCGTCGTCGTATTGGGGACGCGAAGGCCCCTGGGGGGGTTCTACCATTTCATAACCATCGTTTGTTAAGAGTTAGTGACATTATGACCGTTTGCAGGACGAAAAGAAGTGAACAAAAGTTCCTTTTGGGCTTGGGATATGGTTTGCTGGATTACGCTTCGCTAATCCGGCTTACTGCGGTGGAGGGTGGATAGAGGGACTATGACGGTTTGTTGCTTCTGCATAAAGCTGATCAAGACGATGGCGCGCTCTTCGCCGTCGTAGGCCTGAAATATAGCGCTGATGCCTTTGAAGGGCCCGTCTTCCAGATCAACGGCCTGACCGGGTTTGATGCCGCCCTGCTCCGCCACGGTATGCAGGCTGTCTTTAATGTGCAGGATGACGTCATCCGGAATGGCGGCCGGTTTATTAGCGAAGCTGACAATCCGCAGGATTCCGCGCGTGGAGCGTAGCTTGGCCCACATGGGGTCCGTTTGCTCCAGGTTCACGAACAGGTAGCCGGGGAACAGGGGTTCCAGCTTTTTGGTGCGCTTGCCGGCCTTGATTTTTTCCACCGTGATTTTCGGGTAGAAGCAGGCGATGTCCTGATTTTGCAAATGAGTCAGGGCACGGTCGCCCTGACTGGGCTTGTGTTGCAGGGCGTACCAGGTCATTTGTGCCAGTTGCCAGCGGCAATGAAATGAGGGTTGAGCACATCTTCCTTGCCGTACTGCAAAGGCTTGCCTTCCAGCGTTTCCACCTTACCTCCAGCGGCCGAGAGCACAGCGTGGGCTGCACCGGTATCCCACTCGCAAGTTGGCCCCAGCCTCGGGTAAATGTCCGCATGGCCTTCGGCGATTTTGCAGAACTTAAGGGAACTGCCTGCCTGCACCAATTCGTGGGCGCCAAGCTTGTTGATGAAGGCTTTGGTTTCTTCGTTCAGGTGGTTCTTGCTGGCAACAACGCGCTTGGCCTCACCAGGCTCGACCACACTGATCCGCCGGGTGCGACCGGTGCGATCGCGCTTATAGGCGCCCTCGCCTTTCAGGCCCCAGTAGGCTTCTTTCAACGCAGGCGCGGTTACGACCCCGAGAATGGGTTCGCCGTTTTCGATCAATGCGATGTTAACGGTGAATTCACCGGTGCGTTGGGTGAAGTCCTTGGTGCCATCAATCGGGTCAATCAGCCAGAAGCGTCGCCACTGTTTGCGCTCGCTCCAGGGGATCTCTGCACCCTCTTCTGAAAGCACGGGGATGTCGTGGCTGAGGTGCCGCAGGCCTGCCACAATCACCCGATGGCTGGCGACGTCTGCCGCAGTAATCGGCGACTCGTCCGCCTTAAAATCGACCTTGAAGTCCGTCATGTAGATGCTGAGCACTTTTTCGCTGGCGGCGTCTGCGATTTTCAGGACATCGGGGAGGATGGAGCTGTAGTGCATGAGGGTCGGCTTCCTGCGTCAGGTCAATTACGTTTGCGCTATTATGGGCGATAGTGACGCAACACATCAAAACTAATGCGGAGGCACCTTTCATTGAAGGTTCGAGGGAAATACTGGGGTGGAGGGGTATTAGCTGATAATAACTCTCTCGATCTGCATAAAGTCTATACGTCACTCACACCCACGGAGAAGCAGTTGCGAGCAACGTCAATAGAAAGCAAATCTGTAAGACTTCTTGGTTGGGGCACCGAAGTCAGGTGCTAGTTTGAAGCGGCCAAGACTTAAATGACTGCACAGCCTGACGGACTATAGCGGTCACTCCATCCAGGGGCGCCACTTGTGTCGACAATACAGCTCCAACTCCCCGTAACGGAGCGCTCCAGCCTTAAGACGACACCTGTCAGACTCCCGTGCGCATTGCCCCCCATGGTCACCTCAAGGTGACCAGAACCGTCAGGATTCAGCACAGCGATATCGATAGCGGCTGTACCCGTTGTTAACGGTGAGGGGGAATAACCAATATCAGAATTAACCAATGCTCCGCTCTGGGACAAGCGTTCCTCTACAGCAGTTTTGTAAGCCGACAACTCTCCAAGCGCTTGATTTACCTGAGACTGCATAACATATCCCTGGTAGCTTGGTATGGCAATTGCCGCAATAATTCCGACGATCGCCACAACAATCATGAGCTCAATCAAGGTAAATCCGCTGTTTTTTCCAATCATATTACGTATTCCAGAAATCGAGACATACTTTCATTGAGCAAAACCCGGACCAACCTCACCAGGTGTTGGGCGCGGGAAAAATCCATGTAGCCAGAAGCGCGGCAAAAGAGGAGCATTCTGGCCTTCAACATAAACCCTCAAGTCTTCCGTCATCGCTTCGTGATAGCGCCAAACCTCCTGAATCCACAAAATACCGAAAAATAATATGAAAGGTGCAAGCAGCATACCCGGGCGGACCCAACGTTTTACCTCCCCGCTAATAGTTTTCGAGTTCGAATCAGTCGTGACCATTGGTAGCGATAAAGCCCAAAAAATAGCCAGCACCAGCAAGGCTACAGACATTGTGGCAGGAACAAGAAAGACTGCAGAAACTCCAGCGTGAGCAAGACCTGCTGCACTTGAAGCAGTAAAAGCGACTACCAACGATGCATTCCCCTGCATGCTCGATACCATCAGCCTGCGCAGCGAAAGAAGCCTTTTCACCGCTACGCTTATGAGAACTGCGACCAAGCCCATCAGCGCCCAGCCATACTCTGCCGCCCACATCAGATACATATTGTGAGGATGCCCAAAAGTCTGCGCAGACAAATAGTTACTGGTAAGAGTCGTGTGAGTTAGCCATGACTGCGCCCCCATTCCCAACGGAAAGTTCTGCAAACTCATCTCCCAGGCTTCCATCCAAAGCGGCAAACGCCCGGAATCACTAGAATGAAGACCACGAATCATCGTTTTGTCGAAAACCAGTTCTGGCACAGCCCAGGAAAGCACACACCACAGAAGTCCACCTAGCAAAACGAACTTCAACGAAGCGACTAGCCAGGGAATTGCCATTCGGCCGAAAAAGACCAGCACTATCAATGCTGCAACAACCAGACTGATCATCGAGCCCCTCGACGTCGTGAGGAACACCACCCACCACCAGATACCTGCTGTGAAATAGACTGCTACTTGCCAAAGCGAGCGATTCTTGAATGACCCGTAGAGCAATGCCAGCGGAAACAACGGCAGAAACCACGTAGCAAGGTGCCCCCAATAACGCATGTTGACGAACCCCCAGGGAATGACGTCAACAAGGTTCGAAAAATTGTCAGTAATGGCAAACGCGTAGGCTGTGAGAGTCATCGCCGCGTAGAAGAAGCAACCAACCAGAATCACACCAACCAACGCAACGGCAGCTCTTTCTGTACACCCCCTTTCACGAATCTTCCAACCCATAATCGGAAACGCCAGAAAGAAAAAGCCGTACATTCCCGGCTCGACCCAGCGATACTCACTGGCAACAAAAGGAACTGCCAAAACAAGAAAACCTGCAGCAACGACAAACGCGGGCCAGCTATCAATCCATAAACGTCGCCTCAGCCCTCCAACTGGCATCAACAAGACAGAAGACGTCACAAAGACAAGAAGAAATACCTGGAAAAAACGTTGGTCAGCAAAGTTGCCAAAGTAGACCGGAAGGAAATCAATGAACAGGGAAACGAGAATAACGCACAGAAAAACAGGAAACAGAAAGAGATGAAGAAAAAGACTGGAATGACCAAACATCAAAGGATCTTCATGAGTGCCGCCTGCGTTCTTCGCCACAACACATCCTCAAAATCACTATTAATCAGAATAGTAAAAACCCCACCGAACGGCGGGGTTTTTGAACTCCTTAACCAGCCAACCTCGAGAGGCCGGCCGGTCAAAGCTAACTATTAAGAGTGTTCACAGCTAGCAGGAGCGTATGAGTCTTTCCAACCCTGTGCAGCAGTACCGCCAGTCATGGAGCAAGAGTATGCACCGGCAAGGCTGCGACTAATAGTGATTACAACGCCACGAACAGAGCCGGAAGCGTCTTCACCCAGGCGCACAGACCAAGTCATGTTCGGCAGGTCGCCATTTTCCACATCAAGACCTGCTGCATCGCCGTAGGCATCGTCAACCAGGTTAGAACCGGTCCAACCGATATTGATTTGACGCGGATCCTGGGCCAAATCATCTGCAGTCGCAACAACTTCACCGCCGCTGTTAAAAATGCTTTCAGCGCTGGATTTCAGAGCATTGATCTCACCAACAACCCGTGAAACCTGTGAGCGGGCGGTGTAGTCCTGATACTGGGGGATAGCTACAGCTGCCAGGATACCGATGATCGCAACTACGATCATCAGTTCGATCAGTGTGAAACCTTTTTGGGCGTGATTCATTTGAATGTTCTTCATTAGTCGACCTCTGTATTTGTCGTTAATCCACTCGATACGGCCCGGGCCCGGCGGAGTCGCACCCCGTGACCGGTATCTAGAGCCTGGGTTTTGTTAAGCATTGCTCGTGCCAACTAAAGTCAACCGCCGACAAACGCCTTATTATCAGCACTTTATAAAACATTGTGAAATTCATCGCATCGACAAAAGAAGTCGACCCTATGCCCTCACACGTCACTGGGTGACAATTATTGTCAGATGACACATCCGTAAGCACCAGGTTTTCCGGGCACAAGACCACTTCATTGCCCGCACGCCTTTCCAAACCGTTGCCAGCCATCTAAACTCACTCCATTAGACCAACATCCGTTTCAGACACTTAGGCTGCGTTTTTTACACAATTTATGTCTACCAATAAAAGCAATGTAACGCTTACGGGCCTGGCGAGACGCTTCGTCGATGACGGGCTTATTGATGAATCCACTGCGAAAGATGCCTTTCTCCAAGCATCCCACAACCGCATTCCACTCATTACCTACTTGGTACAGAACAACCTGGCGAACAGCGGAGGGCTCGCCTTCTCCGCTGCGATGGAGTTCGGCGTTTCGGTTCTGGATCTCAACGCCTTTATGCCGGAGATGATGCCCGATAAGGTCGTAGATGAAAAACTGATACGAAAACACAACGCCCTGCCGCTCTATAAGCGTGGGAACCGGCTGTTCATTGCGGTCTCCGACCCGACCAACATCCAGGCGTTGGACGAGATCAAATTCAATACCGGTTTGAGTACAGACGCCATCCTGGTTGACGACGCCAAGCTCCGGGAAGCCATCGACAAGTATCTTGAGTCCCACGATACGTCGATGGGTGATCTGGATGATGCCGACCTTGAAGGCGTTGAAACCGAAGGCGGTGACCAGGAAGACGATGCCGTTGTCGCGACCAGCGATGTCGACGATGCCCCCATCGTAAAGTACGTGAACAAGATGCTTCTTGACGCCATTCGCGGGGGGGCCTCGGACGTTCACTTTGAACCCTATGAGAAAACCTATCGGGTTCGATACCGCACCGACGGCATTCTGAAAGAAATGTCGCGGCCCTCCATCAAGTTGGCCCCCAAGATTTCTGCCCGGGTAAAAATCATGGCGCAGCTGGATATCTCAGAGCGCCGGGTCCCCCAGGACGGCCGGATCAAGATGAAGCTGTCCAAGACCAAGGCCATCGACTTCCGGGTCAACACTCTCCCTACCCTTTGGGGAGAAAAAATCGTTCTGCGGATTCTCGACCCAAGTCAGGCAAAGCTCGGCATTGATGTCCTGGGGTATGAGGAAGAACAGAAACAACTGTACCTGGACGCCCTTGAGCAGCCACAGGGAATGATACTGGTGACGGGGCCCACCGGCTCAGGCAAAACGGTTTCCCTTTATACCGGCCTGAACATACTGAACACACCAGAAAGAAACATTTCCACGGCCGAAGACCCCGCGGAAATCAACCTGGAAGGCATCAACCAGGTCAACGTCAACACCAGGGTAGGCCTCGGCTTTGCGGAGGCATTGAGAGCCTTCCTGCGTCAGGACCCGGACATCATCATGGTTGGTGAGATCCGAGACCTGGAAACGGCGAACATCGCTATCAAAGCGGCGCAAACAGGGCATCTGGTGCTCTCGACCCTGCACACCAACAGCGCGGCGGAAACGCTAACTCGTATGATGAACATGGGGGTCCCCTCCTTCAACATCGCCACGTCGGTGAGCCTGATTATCGCCCAGCGCCTGGGCCGCCGGCTTTGTAACTCTTGTAGACAACCTGCCGACATCCCCAAAGACGTGCTTTTAGCGGAGGGGTTCACACAGGAACAAATTGATACAGGGTTCACGTTGTACCGTCCCAAGGGCTGTGATAAATGCAATGGTGGATATAAAGGCCGCGTCGGGATTTACGAGGTGGTCAAGATTACCGAGGAGCTGGCGAACATGATTATGGAAGAAGCCAGTTCGATTAAAATTGCAAAGCAGGCACAGGCCGAAGGCTTCCCGAACTTGCGGCAGTCTGCCCTCAAAAAAGTCATTGAGGGCGTGACCAGTCTAGAGGAAGCCAACCGCGTGACGAAGGATTAAGCATGGCAGAGAAAGCAGAGAAACTTCAGGCGTTCGTCTGGGAAGGCAAAGACCGCAAGGGCAACAAAACCAAGGGCGAGGTGTCTGGCACCAACCTGGCTTTGGTGAAGGCCCAGTTGCGTAAGCAGGGCATTATTCCAGACAAGGTGAAAAAGAAACCAAAACCCCTGTTTGGCGGCAGCAAAAAGATCACGCCTTTCGACATCGCCATGCTTACCCGCCAGCTCGCCACCATGATGAAGGCCGGCGTACCATTGGTTCAGAGTTTCGACATTGTGGCTGACGGCCTTGAGAACAGGGGCCTTCAAGAGCTGGTTACCAACATCCGCAACGATATTTCCTCGGGCACCAGTTTCGCCGGCGCCCTGCGGAAGTATCCCAGGCATTTTGACGACCTGTACTGCAACCTCGTGGATTCCGGCGAAAAGGCCGGTGCACTGGAAAGCATGCTGGACCGCATCGCCACATATCTTGAGAAAACTGAAATTCTTAAGAAAAAAGTAAAGAAAGCGATGACCTACCCTGCTGCTATTGTTGTGGTCGCTGTCGTCGTAACGGCCATCCTGCTGGTAAAAGTGGTACCCCAGTTCGAAAGCTTGTTTAAGGGCTTTGGTGCAGACCTGCCAGTATTTACGCAGATGGTGGTCCGGTTGTCGGAATGGCTTCAGACTTGGTGGTTTGTGGTTTTACTCGGCATTGTCGGAACTATCTTTCTATTCAAGGAAGCTATTCGACGATCTCAGAAATTCTCCGATCTCGTCGATAAATATGTGCTGAAACTGCCCGTTGTGGGCGAAATCCTGGACAAGTCGGCCGTTGCCAAGTTTGGGCGCGTACTTTCCACGACCTTTGCGGCTGGTGTTCCGCTCGTTGATGCGCTCGACTCCGTTGCCGGCGCGACCGGCAACGCCGTTTATCGGGATGCTATCCAGCGAATAAAAAACGATGTTTCGAGCGGTACCCAATTACAGGCCACCATGCGCCAACAGGATGTGTTCCCGGTTATGGCAGTGCAATTGACTGCCATTGGTGAAGAATCCGGTAACCTGGATGAAATGCTGGAGAAAGTCGCCGTCCATTACGAAGCGGTGGTGGATGACATGGTCGACAACCTCACAGCCCTGCTGGAGCCGATCATCATGGCGGTACTGGGCGTACTCGTAGGCGGCTTGATCATCGCTATGTACCTGCCGATCTTCCAGATGGGTCAGGTGGTTGGCTGATCACGCCCTTCCTTTCACCAACCCCTCTCCCCACCCCTCTTCCGCAATGGGAGGGGGGCTTTGATGGCACAGATTGAGAGTTTTGATGATTTCCCTTGATACGTTCCTGGCCACGCCCTGGCTTCTCTATACCGCAGTCATTTTTTTCTCCCTCTGCATCGGTAGCTTCCTGAATGTGGTGATCCTTCGCCTGCCGAAGATGATGCAGCAGGACTGGCGCTGCCAATGCGAAGAGTTCCTGGAGCTATCGGACGATCAGCGCGAGAAGGGTGAGCCGATCACGCTCTCCAAACCTGCCTCCACCTGCCCTTCTTGCGGCCACAGCATTCGCGCCTGGGAAAACGTCCCGGTCATCAGCTACCTGGTTTTGGGCGGCAAGTGCGCGTCCTGCAAGACGGGCATTTCACCGCGATACCCAATCATTGAGGCAATTACCGCGCTGTTTTCGGTGGTGACCATTCTGGTCATGGGGCCGTCTGAAGCTGCGCTTTGGTCGCTGTTGCTGGTTTGGGTGCTGATCGCGCTGACGGTAATCGATTTCGACACCCAGCTGCTGCCAGACAGCATGACGCTGCCCCTCATGTGGCTGGGGCTAATCCTGAATTACTTCGGCGTGCTGACGGATTTCAGCAGTGCCTTCTGGGGCGCGGTGGCAGGCTATCTGTCGCTGTGGTCGGTGTACTGGCTGTTCAAGTTGGTAACCGGCAAGGAGGGCATGGGCCACGGCGATTTCAAGTTATTGGCGGCGCTGGGCGCCTGGCTGGGCTGGGAATTGCTGCCGGCGGTGATTTTGTTGTCGTCTTTGGTCGGTGCCGTTGTGGGGATTAGTTTGATGGTGTTCCGCAAGCACGGCCGCGAAGTGCCAATTCCGTTCGGGCCCTATTTGGCGGCAGCGGGTTTGCTGTGCCTTTGGTTTGGTTCGGAAATTCAGGCGGCGTGGTATGCCTATCTGGGGGTCTGAATGGCAGTCGTAGGCCTTACCGGCGGAATCGGTTCTGGCAAATCCACGGTTGCACGGCTGTTCGGAGCACTGGGTGTGCACTGGGTGGATGCGGATGATGTTGCCCGCGAAGTCGTCGAACCCGGCACACCTGCCCTTGAAAAGATTGCGGAGCATTTTGGGCAAGAGATCCTGCTGCCGGATGGCAGCCTGGACCGTGCGGCGCTGAGGAGAATCGTATTCGATGCGCCGGAGGAGCGCGCTTGGCTCGAGGAGCTGTTGCACCCGGTGATCCGTGAGGAGCTGATGCGGCAACTGCGTCCGGATAACTATTCCCTACCCTATGTGCTTCTGGTGTCGCCTTTGTTGTTGGAAACCGACCAGCATGAACTGGTCGATAAAATCGTCGTGGTGGATGTGCCGGTCGATGTGCAGATCAAAAGAACCATGGCCAGGGACACCGACGACAGAGCACAGGTAGAGCGAATCATTGCCGCCCAGATGGCCCGTGAGAAGCGACTCCAGAAAGCCGATGACGTGGTGGACAACAACCTGGCTATGATGGATGTTGAGCGTCAGGTTGAACAGTTACACCAGACGTTCCTGGCAGCCTTTGGGCGCTAGTGTCTATGAGCCGACATCCCTCCCGCCCCGCCGTTGATGCCTTGACGCTGACCCCCATCGCCATTACCCGCTCCTGCTTCCGGGACAAGTTTGGTGTACCCCGACAACCAGGACTGACCCGCTTTGCCCACGCTGACCTGATCATCCAATCGCCCTTCGATCGCGAGGATGCGTTCCGAGGGTTGGAGACGGCCAGTCACCTGTGGCTGACGTTCCAGTTCCATGAGGCGGTACGGGCGGAATGGCGGCCGGTGGTTCGGCCACCCCGGCTGGGAGGCAACAAAAAGATAGGTGTGTTCGCCAGCCGGTCACCTTTCCGCCCCAACAGTCTGGGGCTGTCAGTCGTGAGAAACGAAGGACTGACGCGGGACGCGGGCGGTCGCCTGGTGTTGCGGATTGGGGACCACGATCTTATCGACGGCACCCCCATCCTGGACATCAAGCCCTATCTGCCATTTGCAGATTCAGTCCCGGAAGCCACCCTGGGTTGGGCGGAGTCCGCACCGACCGATCGTCTACCGGTAGTGTTCCTGAATGAGGCTGACCAACAGCTCGCAGCCTTGCCAGCGGATCAGTATCCGGATTTCCGAGACTTGATAGAAGATGTGGTGAGCTACGACCCTCGCCCATCGTTCCGGCGTGGCCGGGATGAAGAACGGATATACGGAGCGCATTTGTACGATCTGAACGTGCGCTTCCGCTTTGTCCATGATGAATCACAGGAACGTGTCGAAGTGCTAACGGTCTGTTAAACTGCAGATCGGTTGATTTTTCGACACAGGGAATGCGTGCCTTGCCTCCGATCCGGTTATTCAGACGAATAGGTGTACGGCCACTGGCTGCCAGGCTGCTGGTATATGTTCTGTTGTTCAGCCTGATCCTGTCGCTGGCTGCCACCGGCGTTCAGATGATTGGCGAGTTTGAGCGCAGAACCGAAGAGTTGCGCAGCACCCAGGAACGCGCTGCGGAACTGGTTGCCGGCAGTATGAGCAACAACCTCTGGTTGATGAACTATAGCGAGGTTGCCAACAGCCTGGATGACATGCGCGCCATTCCGGTTATCCAGCATGCCCGGGTGATCACAGCCGCTGGCGAGGAGTTCAACACGGGTACCTATCCGGATGGCCGGGTGATCAGCCAATCCTTCCCCCTGGTGTTCAATCGCGCGTCCTTCAATAGCCCGGAAGCCATGGGCACCTTGACTGTGACGTCGTCTGTGGAAACCGTCTACAACGAATTAATGGACCGGGCACTGCTCACACTGCTGTTCCAGTCGATGATCGTGATGTTGGGTACTCTCGGGCTTCTGGTCATTGTTCGGCTCACCCTTTCCCGTCATCTGGAATCGATTGCCGACTACGCCGCCCGGCTTAACCTGGACGCATTGATTGAACCGCTGAGGCTTCGACGCAAGCCCCCAAAGCGGGGTGACGAACTGAGTGAGCTGGAACAGGCGCTGAACACCATGCGCCTGCAGCTGCTGGAAGACACCCGCTCCCTGCGCCAGACCTCCATCCAATCCCAGGATGAACGAGATCAAGCCGTGCGGGCAAACCATGCCAAGAATCAGTTCCTGGCCAACGTCAGCCATGAGTTGCGCATTCCGCTGCAATCGGTGCTGGGCTACGCTAATCTCCTGTCAGATACCCCCCTCGATCAGGACCAGCGGGAATATGTCCACACCCTGCTCAACGCTTCGGAGGGATTGTCGGCCATTATCAATGACCTGCTGGACATCTCCAGTATGGAAGCCGGCAAGCTGGTGCTGGATGACATTCCCTTTGACCTTCGCGACACCCTGAATGATCTGGTGCATATGCTGGGTGCACGGGCTCGGGAAAAGGGTCTGGCGCTGGAACTGCGAATTGACGAGAACCTGCCCTGGGCCCTGAAAGGGGATCCGGTACGGCTGAGGCAGATTCTGCTCAACATGACATCCAACGCCATCAAGTTTACCGACTCCGGGCACGTGCTGATCAGCATCGAGGTGCTGGGTCGGCGGGATAACAACGTACGACTTCGGGTGGCGGTTGAAGACACGGGCGTGGGGATCAACCCCGAGGATATACCGCTGGTGTACGAGCCCTACGTTCAGCTCGGTCAGCGTTTTCAGCGACAATTGCCGGGTGCAGGCCTGGGCCTGACCATTTGTCGCCAGCTGGTTCAGTTGATGGACGGCTCACTGGACCTTGAGAGTAAACCCGGCGAGGGCTCCACCTTCTGGATGGAGCTCAGCCTGCAGGTTGCGCCAGAGAGCGCCGCCCGCGGTCGACCGGATACCAGCATGATCCGCGGGCGGCACATTCTGGTGGTGGACTCCTATGAACTGTCCCGCAAGATCACCCTGGAAATGCTTTCGCGCCACGAGTTGGATATCGAAGCAGTGAAATCCGCCGGAGAGGCACTGACCTCATTGCGGTTGGCCTCGGACAACCACAAGCCCTTTGATGCCTTGGTGCTGGACGGGTTTGTACCGGATATGGACAGTGACCTGTTGTGCCGACAGATCCGTAGCAACCCGGAATGGGGCCATACACGGCTATTGATTCTGTCGTCCAACCCCCAGCGGGGGGATGCAGAGCACTTCCGGCAGGCCGGCGCCGATGCCTTCCTGAGCAAGTCCCTGCGGGAATCGTGCCTGACCCCTATCCTGCACCAACTGTTTTCGGATTCCGTCCGTAACGAACGTCGCTTCCTGACCCGGTTTTCCCTGCAAGCCGTCAGTGACAATACCCGCCGCCAGGAATTACCCTGCGGCCGCATGAAAGTTCTGTTGGTGGAAGATAACCCGGTCAACCGCACCCTCACCCGCCGGCTGCTGGAAAAGTTAGGCTGTGATGTGATGACGGCGAATGACGGCGAAGCCGCCTCCAGTCTCTGGCAATGGCACCCCTTTGATTTGATTTTCATGGATTGTGTGATGCCCCGGGTGGATGGTTTCGAGGCCACTCGCCGCCTGCGCCAATGGGAGAAGGACCACAACCGTAATCGGGTACCTGTGGTGGCGCTGACTGCAAGCGCTATGGAAAAGGATGAAGAGCGCTGCCGCGAGGCAGGCATGGACTCGTTTGTTGCAAAGCCGGTCAATATTGAAATGTTGCGGGCGGTTCTGGAACAATACTGCCAAGCCTCCGCATCCACCTGAATACCCGACACAAGGCCACCATGAACGTAGAATGTCCCACCTGTAAAAAGTCCGCGGAATGGAATGAGAATAACCCGTTTCGCCCTTTCTGCTCCGAACGCTGTAAACTGATTGATCTGGGCGCCTGGGCCAATGAGGAATATCGTGTTCCCGCAGAAAATGCATCCCCCGACGATCTGGATCAGGGCGGCGACACAACCACCCATTGATCGCCCGCATTAACCCGCCCTTAACCCGTTTTAAGTTGAGCCACTTGGGCCGGACCGTTAACATTCCGGCGGTTACATTCAAACATTAAGAAGGTCGAAGAATGAAAGCGTCCCGAATTCCCCTTATCGTTCTGTCACTTGCGGCAGCACCTGTATACGCCTCCGATGTGGACCTGAGCCTGACCAACGACTCGGTCAAGGGCCAGGTCAACTTCTTCGGCACCAATTCCGACATCCAGGTCGGCACCGGCTATACCTATCACGAAGGCAGCCGTCACATCGGCAACGTGGATTTCCACGCCCAGGGCCGCACCGCCATTGGCAACCTGCCCACCACAGCGGGCATTGGTGTTCGCGCCTTCGGATGGGATGATGATCGGCTGGACGGCGGCGCCGTGGCCCTCGGCGGCTTTGCCACCGTGAATGTACCCAACGTACCCGGGTTGTCATTCACCGGCGGGCTTCACTACGCGCCCAGCATCCTTGCCTTTGGCGATTCCGATGACCTCACCAGCCTTGAGCTTCGCGGCAGCTACCGTGTTATCCGCAACGCTGAGGTGTTTGCCGGTTACCGCTACCTGAATACCGACTTTGACGGTCGTGGTGACTTGAACCTGGATGAAGGCGTGATGGCCGGTATGAAGATCTTCTTCTGATCAGGTCCTGATTCCGCAGAGTAACCCTGCCCGCCTCTACCAGGGCGGGGTTACCGCTCCCCATTTCGTGCCCTTCCTCACTCTTTGTGCCTTGCCAACTTGATAGACTTCTGGCTCACGCTTCTGGAACGTTTTATCTGGCATGGACAACCCTATGTTTCACCTAGCTGCACGGACCTTCACCGCTGTATTCACTCTTTCCACTGTTACGTTGATGATCGGCTGTGACGGTAGTGGCGACGCGAACGACGACGTGGCAGGCCGGGGAAACAGCTTCCCGCCGACAAAAAACGCGATCGATGACTTCACGCCCGGCTCAACCGGCGATTCCAACAATGCGTCCGGCCTGGCCAAAGATGAAGTGCGGATTACCATGGAGGTGCCGGAATCCGTTGCACCAGGTGGTGAGTTGACGCGCCGCAACCTAAGGATTGTGGAGCCCGACACCATTCGGGTTTACCTGACCGATCAGACCCTCCGCGAGCTCGGCTCCGTAGAGACTCGGTCCCGCCGGGAAGACAGCGGGCGAACCGTCATCCGTTTTGAGAACGGACGACCGATAGGACCCAATGTCGTTATCGAAGCCACTTATGGCAACAGCCGCATGCGATCACTGGCGGCCGATGAAGACCGGGACGTGAAAGTAAACCCGTTTTCGGAGTACCTCGTGACCAACTCGCTGGACCTCTACAGCTCCGGCGAGTTCTCTCAGATCATGGACTGTGTGAACGACGTCAATGGCTCACTGTGCTTGAACAAGTACGTCTGGCCCACGCTCGCCGATCAGGTCCATGATTTTGAAATCAATATCCCCGGCAATCTGGATGTCGACGGAGCACTCGACCTGCTAGAGGAACGGGGAGATTTCGCCCGATATGTGGACGCTATGGCCGATTATGCACTATTGGGAGAAAGCTCCTCCGGCAAGATAGAAGCCAGCGCCGCGAATTACCATTCAGTGTTCTGGGGCGTCGAATTGGGGCAAACGTTTCTCGAGTCCAGCATTGCCGGCTCCGGCCAATGGGGCGTACGGATCGCCCGCGAGGAAACCACAACCGACCAGAACGGTACCGGCTATGTTTACCCGGGCATGACGTTAACCTCCCTCGACGCCTTCAATATTCGAGTCACCAACCTGGCCAGCGATATCCCCTATGATCGCCGGGCCCTGATACATGCCGATGGCAACGAGTTCTTCGACCGCCCGGCCTGGGACCTGAATACCCACTCATCCTCGCCTGGCGCAGCCACCGTGGAGGACGAAACCCGCCTGCTGGCCGGCCGCGCCCTTTACCAGAGCATCACCGGCCGTGGTAGCTCCCGGATCATCGGCTGGACCCGCAACCCCTATTTCATGAGCGCATACGTCGGTGGCGGCACCGAACAGCCCGATCGAGTCCTTAGTGGGTATTTCAGCGCCGGGAAAGCGATTGAACTTCGCTCGGAGAGCGGTGAATTGAAGCGCGAGCGGACACTGGAAGATCACTACCTGTCCGTGTTTGAACTGAACCTGCTCAGGAAAGAAGGATTCGAGCGCCAGAAACTGGATGGCCGCAACTACAACGTGGCTTACCTGTCCACCCGCATGGGCGATGAAAACCAGCCCTTCGTGGTAGAAGCCGGCGTGGGAAACTGGCAGATCAGTGGCCCATCCGTCACCCAGACCATGGCGACCACCTCCCTGCGCAGGGACAACACGGGGAACGTCACTGTGTCCGTGCCGGCAGACAACCCCGGCCAGCGGGACGCCAACTGGGTCATCAGTGAGCGTCAGTCCCGGGTTTACGACCCAAACAGTGGAAACCGTATCGTCAGTAACGGGCGCCTGAATCTGGACCGCGACAGTGCCTCCGGCCTGGATGAGAAGCCGGACATCGCCGTCGGCGCATCAACGCCGAACGGTTCGCTGATGGCCTTCAACCTGGACACCAACGCCATTGGTGATGGAATTCTGGTGGCTGCCGAGCAGGCCAATTCCTCTCCACCCAGCCAGGGGCGCTACCGCCTTCAGGGCGTGGGGGTGGGAATGGAGCAGGCCAGCAACCGGCTGATGCATTTCGATAACGCCCTGCTGGTGATTGAATCTTCCGGCAGCGCCCGTCTGGAGGGCCGGACACTCGAGGTTGTCCATCAAGTCAATGCCGAATCGGTCTCCACTCCGCAGGCACAGTCACCCGGAACGGTATCCCTGGCGTACACGGCCAGCAACACCGGGGCTACAACGTTTAGTGCGGGCAGCCTGACGCTGGACGGCTTTTTCACCAGCGATCAGGATCAGTTTTTCCTGCAACTCAGGCAGACAGAGGGCCAGGAAGAGGTACTGGGGTTGCTCATGGCGACACGCCTGCCAGATTAGCGGGCAGCAAACCACTCGGGCGACGTTGGCGTATAACCTGTTATAATTGCTGTCATATCGATTGTAACGAGAGGTTTTATGTCTTCTGGTATCCGGGCACTGTGGTTGATAGTTCCGCTGATGGTTTTTGGTTTGTGGGGCATACTGCACACTCCTGACCCAGACCACGACCGCGACGCCGAGGACTCGGATGTCGCCCTGGCCAAACTGCCTTCACTCCCTGGCTGGTCACGAGCGGACTTGCCGGATTTCTCTGCCTACCGTGATACCACCGAGAAGAAAGCCGCGTTTTTCTCGTTCCTGTATCCACGTATCGTGCTGGCAAACTCCCGTATTCTGATCGAGCGTGATTACCTCGACAGCCTGGCCGGCAAGGACGAACTCAGCAAATCGGAACTTTCCTGGTTGAAAAGCCAGGCCGAGCGCTTGAGGGTTGATGAAGAACCCGGCAGCGAAACCATGTTCCGACGCCTGAAAAACCGCCTCGATGTGATTCCACCCTCGCTGGTGCTGGCTCAGGCCGCCAATGAATCCGCTTGGGGCACCTCCCGTTTTGCACGTAGAGGCAACAACCTGTTCGGACAATGGTGTTTCTCGCAGGGCTGCGGTCTGGTGCCCCGGGGACGAGTTGAGGGTGCCAGTCATGAAGTGGCAAGCTTCTCCTCGCCTTACCGATCTGTGCGTTCGTACATTCAGAACCTGAATCGCCATCCAACCTACCAGTTGCTCAGGGACATTCGCCTGAAAGCCCGTAATCGTGATGATATCGCCAGTGGTCCAAGCCTTGCTGCCGGTTTGCTGGGGTATTCCGAGCGCGGTGAAGATTATGTGGAGGAGATTAGAAACATGATCCGCCACAACAACCTGGATTATTATGATGACGACTTCCAGGCTATTGTTCAGGGGGCTAACTCCCAGGAACTCTTGGAGTTGGCTGCGGCAAAACAGGAGCAGGCACTGTTGCCCGGTGCCACCACCGCTGACGAAACCAGTAGCGAAGGCTGACACCGCCATCACACAACCAAGCTAAATCGTATTCCGGAGACATCGGTCAATGTCCAGGTTCTTGCCCGCACCCGTCAAAGGCGTGCTCGCAGTGCTTTGTATTGTTCTTAACACCCTTTGGCTATTCCCGATCCTGATGGTGTTTGCCGTGATCAAGTTGTTGATCCCGACGCCTTCGGTTCGCAAAGGCTGCACCATCGTTCTGAACCGCATCGCGTGGTTCTGGATTGGCTTCAACAATGTGCTGGCTGACGTACTTCACAACATCGAGTGGGATGTCCGCGGCGCTGAGGGCCTGAGCCGCGAACACTGGTACTTCGTCACCTGCAACCATCAGAGCTGGGCCGACATTCCCGCCATCCAGCACGTATTGAACAGCCGCATCCCGCTATTGAAATTTTTCCTCAAACAGCAATTGATCTGGGTACCCTTGCTGGGCGTGGCCTGGTGGGCGCTGGACTTCCCCTTCATGCGACGCCACACCAAGGAGCAGATAGCCCGGCGTCCGGAATTGAAGGGCAAGGACGTGGAAGCCACTCGAGCCGCCTGTGAGAAGTTCCGGTATACACCGGTGACCATTTTCAACTTCATGGAAGGTACACGGCTCACACCGGCCAAACACCAGAGTCAGAATTCGCCCCACAAACACCTGCTAAGGCCTCGCGCAGGCGGTACGGCCTTTGTACTGGAAGCCATGGGCGAGTCCCTGCACACCATGCTGGATGTGACCATCGTATATCCGGACGGCAAGTCCGGCATTTGGGATTACCTGTGCGGGCGGATCCAACGGATTGTGGTTGATATTCGAACGCGAGAAATTCCACACCGTTTCCTGGGCATGGACTACGAAAACAACCGTGAAATACGGGCGGACTTCCAGCGTTGGGTAAGCCAGGTATGGGAAGAAAAGGACGCTCTTATAGACGAGCTGAAGCAGACTGGCTGAACGTTACAGAGCTTTCACTATAGCAACCCCAGTTCACGGGCGCGGACGATGGCCTGCGTGCGTGACTTCACCTCGAGCTTGGCGTTGATACGACGAGCATGGGTTTTGACCGTGTGCAACGAGATGTGAAGGCGGTCGGCAATGTCCTGGTTCGACAACCCCTGGGCAATCAACTCAAGCACTCCCTGCTCCCGGTCGCTGATAGGCTCAGCCAGAGACGCGTGCTCTTTCATGTCGGTGAGACCGTAAAGCCTCCCTATTGCGTCGACAAATGGCGCATCCGGCAGCTGGGTCCAGGTTTTCTCAAGCAGTTCCTGAAGCTCTCCCCTCAGCTCCGCGAAGGGGCTGATGTAGTGCTCTTCTCCTGCCATGGCTATAGTGGCAGTCAGTATTTTCTGGGCAGCGGAAGGGCCTTTCTGGCGCCAGCTAAGGACACTTTCCAGCAGCCTGGAATATAAATCCAAACCGAAAGGCAATGTCTCCCCACCGTTGTCCCGAATGCTCCGGACGGTTTCAGCAGCCTTGATGTCATCACCCCGCGCCAGTTCGATCCTCGCCTGCAGGCATTGCAGCATGCCAGGCATCATCGGGAACATTTCCGGCACGCAATTCACTTCCCGCCATGGTTTGAGCCGTTCCATAGCCTGTGCCGCCGTGTCCGTCTGACCCAGCGCCAGCCAGCCGCTGATTTTCAGAGCCTCAAGCACAGGCACATAGACGGACTCGTCGACCTGCCACGACTGCATAGTTCGCTCGGCACGACCAATCCAGGCAAACGCATCGTCCATCCGATTCTGGGTGCGGCAAATCAACACCCTCAGCGCCATGGCCAGCAGCAACCCAAGATCGCGGGTTTGCTCTGCATGGCGAACACAGGTCACCAACAGCCGGTCTGCTTCCGCCTGTCGTCCCTGGTGCCAAAGCACCATCACCAGATTTAGCTGTAGGCGTGTTTCGCCAACACGTGCGGGCCGCGATGACTCGTTCATGGCGGTATCCAGACCAGTGCGCAGCAGTTGCTCTGCGTGTTTCAACGACCCCTTGCCAAGCTCGATCCGTGCGTGGGCATAGACTGCCAGAACTTCCGAACCAGCGTCTCCAGCCTCTCGAGCCAGCCTTGCGGCAATGCGATTGGCCTCCCGGGCATCGCCAAACCTGCCAGCGGCGCATAGCGCACTGGAACGAACCAGCTGCGTCACCAGCTGGCCCTGAGTAGACAACTCCTCCGCCTGCAGGGCTCTGTCTGCGACCATCAGGGCCTCATCAACACTGCCCTCGCCGCGGAGAATAAAGGCCCTGAGCGCATCGACCCGGCCAGCAAGTTCGGGACGCTCGCCATTATCGAGATCGTTGATCAACATTCTTGCCTGCCTGAACTGACCACCGATGGCATGGACCCAACCGTAGACAATCTTCAGACGCGCGCTTTTCTCCAGCAGCCCCGACGGCAACGACCGGCGAAGCCGAAGCAATGACGCGGTATCCTGGCCAATCAACAAAGCCTCTGAGCCTTCGGAGGCTATCCGGACTGATTCCTCAAGACTGCCGCTGACCAGCGCATAACGCAGCGCCTCGGGAAACTGATGACGGTCACTAAACCAGCGGCTGGCTTTCAGGGCACGCTCCTGCGACTCATCGAGGGCCGGCGTCTGTAACCAGTCGTGCAGCAAAGGGTTCAGGCGGAACCAGCGCCCACGCCCCGGCAATGGACGCAGCGGGATACCACTTTCCGAAGCTGCAGAGGGTCGAAAGGCATGATCACACCCAGCATCAGCCAATGACAGGAACAGTTCGTCCGAGACGATCTCCATTTCCGCCATGATTCTCAGAGAACGCTGTTGGCCAGGCGTTAAATGAATCAGCACAGCGTCCCTGAGAAAACGCTCAACACTGAAGGTTTCCTGTATCGGCAATCGGGATTCCGGCGCGGAGTCCAGTTCCCGCTGGTACAACCCCAAAGGCGTAATCCATCCCTCAGTCAACGAAAACAGATGCTCCACAGCAACCGTGGTCAGTTGATTACGGTCGATCGCAGCGCAGAAGAACTCGAACGTTTCCAGCCGTGTCAGTTCAAGGGAATCCGCGCCGATTCTATTGAATCGGCCTTCCAGTTCGAATGTGTGGGTCTCAAATGGCAGCGGCTTTCTGGACACCATCACCAGCGCCAGACCAGAAGGGATGTTCTCAACCAGCTGCTGAAGCAGGGCGATGGCTGCCGGATTGGCGACGGTGCCAACGTTATCAATCACGAGCACACTGTCGCGGTCCGAGTCGCTCCAGTGAGCATCGGACAATAGTAGGGCAAGCGCATCCGTATTGCTGGAAGCTTTCTGTTGCCCTGACGGTCGCGAGGTGGCACCGGGCGGTGTCAACGCGATTTCAAGCAAGGCCAACAGTCGCCCGGCATCATTTTCCTGCCCGGTCAAAGCCAGCCATCGGAGGGTGTCGGGGCTACGGGAGGTTTCACGGAACGCCGCACTCAGGGCATGAGTTTTGCCATAACCGGAAGGCGCCTCAAGCAACAGAACCGAGCCCGGTGTTATTGCCGCGGTCAGTTTTTCGGTTAGCGCTGGCCTTTTAAGGTAATTCGGAACGGGCTCCGGCATCCGTACTCGCTGGCGCAACAAATCCCTGATCAACTCGCCACGATGAGTACCGCCTAATGTTGACTGGAACTCATCGTTGGCCGCACGGCCATCATCGAATGGTTTCACTCTTTGCCCCGTTGAAAGCCCGGAATCTATGAGCCCGATGGGCCCTTATCCGGCAAATGTGATCTCTGCTTTGTCGTTGCTGCGGCGCCCTGCATCGGGTACGCCTTTAGTATTAGTAGGGAGAGGTTAAACCAAATCAGGGGTAGGCTGCAAAAATTTGACGGGAAGATAACGAAATACCGGCAAATTCCCAACATTCGAGGAAATTCAAGGACTTTAACAAAAAAGCGGCGGACCCAAGGGTCCACCGCTTTCCAGTCAGCCGGGATTGCTCCCGGATAACGGTGACTTACCGCGTACCTGCACGACGCAGAGCAGCGGGTGTGTAGTCACGTGACATGCGATCAACCCCAAACTCGTAAGGGTTGGATTCTTCGTTGGTCAAACCCAGAACCAGATACCGTCCAGACAGCAGGTCGTACAGGGTTTCAATGGCGTACCAGGGAACGATCTGATCGTAGAACTGCATGCTGTGCGCTTCTGCCACACGCCACAGTTCTCCACGACCATCGTAATGATCGATTACCGCCGCCTGCCAGGAGTCTTCATCGATATAGAAGTCACGCTGGGCGTAGATATGACGCTCACCGTCCTTCAGTGTGGCACGCACGTGCCAGACACGGTGCAGCTCATAGCGGGTCAGATTCTGGTTGATATGGCCGGCCTTGATGATTTCGTCATAGTCCAGGCTTCGGTCGACCAGCTTGTAGGAGTTGTACGGAATGTACATTTCCTTCTTGCCAACCAGCTCCCAGCTGTAACGGTCAGGCGCGCCGTTGAACATATCAAAGTTGTCGGAGGTACGCATGCCGTCCGCAGCGGTACCCGGGCCGTCATAGGCAACCTGCGGGGCGCGGCGTACACGACGCTGACCGGCGTTGTATACCCATGCGCGACGCGGTTCCTCAACCTGGTCGATGGTTTCGTGAACCAGCAGTACGTTACCAGCAAGGCGGGCCGGGGCGGTGATGGCCTGCTTGAAGTAGAACAGTACGTTCGGGTCCTGCCCCGCCTCATAGTCTTCCAGATAGGTTTTCCACGTCAGTTCGTCCTGGAATTTCACAACGCTGAAGGCGCCGTCTTCTGTCGGAGTCACCTGCCCTACGTTGCGTTGAACGGAACCACCGCGATAGCGGGTGATGTGGTTCCAGATAACTTCCAGGCCATTCTGTGGAATCGGAAATGGCGTAGCCGTCTGGTAGTTACCCAGGCCATTACCATTCTTGATCAATTCCACACTCGTTGCGTTGTCAACGGTATCCTTCATGACCTGTTCCGGGTATGCAGCGGAACGGTGTGTCTCGTATACCGGCATCACGTATTCGTCATAACGCTTGATCATTGCGACCTGCCCCGGGGACAAGTTTTCCGCATACTGGTCAACGTTGCTCTGGTTGATAGTGAACTTTGGCTCCTCGTTCGGGAACGGGTTCACGTAGATACCATCGTTTTTGTACCCGGCAGGAGGTGTCGTCAGACCTCCATCCCAGGCCGGAATAGCGCCCCCGTTACCCGCTTTCTCAGCACCCATTGGCGTGAGCGAGTCACCGAGCTTGGCCGCTTCCTGTGCGGAAACCGCGCCAAAGGCGTTACCCGCAATCAACGTTGCGGACAGAATGCCAGTGACCAGTAGCTTCTTGTTCAGTTTCATTTAAATTACCTCGTTAAACGAATTCAGGCCGAATCAGAATGAGTAGGAAACGCTCGCACTCACGAAATCACGGTCGGTCAACTCGTTATACGGCTTGCCACCGAAAAAGTTTGTGTAACCGATATTACCGGTTATACGGTTTTGGTATACACCCTGAAGTGACAGGCCGATAGCCTTGTTGCCTTCGTTGAAGTTACCACCAGGCTGCGGCGCATAACCCTGAACGTCATGGCTCCAGGCCAACTGCGGCGACAGGTTGATACCAGCGATTGCGTTCGGGTAGTCCCAAACCAAGCGCGTGCGGTAGCCCCAGGAGAAGGATGTGGTAAAGCCTTCATTAGTACAGTAGCTGGCATTGATGTTGGCACCTGCCTCACAGAAATCACCCGTGAAGTTGGAACCTTCCACCGGCAATGTACCGATACCAAAGGTACCTGAGCGACCGTAACGGGCTTCATCCTCGTCCGGAAGATCGTGAACGTAGGTGGCACCAAATTCCGTGATCAGGGAAAGGCGACTTGCCCCCATGACCTGGTCGAAGAACTTGATCAATGTGAACTGCGCCTGGGAAACGTTGAATCGGTCGTAACCGTCAACAGGCTTTCCTGCCAGGTTGGCTCCTCCGGATTCCTCAAGCCGCTGCTTTTCAAGCTTGCTTAGAATTTCCCCGTTCGGACCACGCTGCTGCAAACCACCATAGATCAGCTCAAACGCGTTCCACTGGAGCGGAACGTTATCACGGAAGCTGTACTCAGCACCCAGTGACCAACCACCCGGGGTGGTGGTGTTGATACTGATACCATAGAGATTGATGTTTTCGGGATACTCAATGAAGTAGCTCGGAAACGTGGAGTTCGGTTCGTTCGGATCGTTCTGTTGGCTGCCGCTGGGTGAAGACGGGTTGTTCACCAAGCCACTGACATACGGCAGACGGCTGTTGTACTTGATGTAGTAGAAACCAAGCTCTGAGTCGTTCAGGGCTGGCACATACCAGCGCAGCGCGACACCAAACTGGTCTTTGGAGTCCGCCTCACGGTCCGCCAGACGAGGAGCAATGAACCCCTGCGCCGCCGCTTGGGAATCAGGCAACTGACCGGCCAACAAAACCGGGCCACAGCCGTCAGCGGCAAAGTCGTTTGTCGAGAAGAATGTGCCACAATCATCTGGGCGAACCGGCTCCCAGTCAGCTTGCACAAACGCTTCAACAGTCACGTTTTCCGTAATACCCGCCGAGGCATAGAACATTTCAACAGGCAACAGCGCGTCTTTTAGTTCGGAGCCTGGTGCCCGGAAGGCAGGTACGTCGACCGGGTTAATGGTATTGATACCGCCCTGGATGAACGTACTTTCACCCCAGCTCAACACCTGCTTGCCGTAACGGAGACTGACCGGAACATTACCAAAGTACCAGTCCGAGAATACGTAGGCGTCAAGGATTTCACCGCCAGAGGCATTATCTTTGGCTTCGTCGTTCAGTTCACGGCGCTGACCGACGGGGTCCACGGCCCGGTTCTCATCTTTCAGTTCGAAGTCATACCAGTACCGACCACGCACAAAACCACCAACGCGAGTCAGCGTGTCGCTGTCTACGTTGTAGTTGAGGAACAGCTCGCTGTTGCCTTTGACGATTTTGGAGTAGGTATCCCCTTTCTCGAAGTTGAGGTTACCGTCATCATAGTTGTTGGTGGACGCACCAACAGTGGTGTTTGCAAACTGTGGCCCCAAGTTACCCTGGGCAATCAACCTTCGGTCCTGTGACTCGGTACGCCAGCCAATGCCCGCCGACAGCGTCGTATTGAAAGAGGCTTCCACATCCCCCACGTAAAATGAATAGGCAGCTGCCTGCCCGGATACTCCGGCTGCAACCGCTACGGCCAGCGGCAACTTGGTCCACTGCTGCCATTGATGTGTTTTTCTTGTCATTGGAAGGCTACTCCATTGTTGTTCTGAGTCGCTGCTCTGATTATTGGTGTTCACGATGTTTGGAGGCTTCATGCACAGTGCTCGTGATGTTGGCACTATAGCTAACGCCATCGAACGCTTTGATCAGTCAAAAGTATGATTTTACGATTACGCCCCTCTCTGCGGCAGACTTCCCTCGCACTGACTCACTATAGTCAACAAATTTGGATGCAACCAGCCGGCACAAATCACAGCAATTCAATAGCCATCGCCGTTGCTTCGCCACCACCAATACACAGTGCTGCAACGCCCTTCTTCTTGCCGTAGTGCTTGAGGGAGTGCATTAGCGTCACCAGCAGGCGGGAGCCGGTGGAGCCCACCGGATGGCCCTGGGCGCAGGCGCCGCCGTGGATATTAACCTTCTCCGGGTCCAGGCCGAGTTCGCGGATGGGCATCATCGCCACCATGGCGAAGGCTTCGTTGATCTCAAACAGGTCCACGTCGTCTTTTGTCCAGCCGGTTTTGGCGAAAAGGGTTTCGATGGCACCCACCGGAGCACAGGTAAATTCCGACGGATGCTGGGACTGGGTGCTATGGGCAACAATCCGTGCCAAGGGTTTAAGGCCGCGCTTTTCGGCTTCGGATTCACGCATCAACACCAGTGCAGAGGCTCCATCCGATATTGACGAGGCATTGGCCGCGGTGACCGTGCCGTCTTTGGCAAAGGCCGGGCGCAGGCTCGGGATCTTTTCGATGTTGGCGTTGTGGGGTTGCTCGTCGTCCTCAACCACTACCTCGCCTTTGCGGGTTTTGACGGTAACCGGGATGATTTCATCTTTCAGCAGCCCTTCTTCAATGGCTCTCTTGGCCCGGGTCAGGGAGGTAATCGCGTATTCGTCCATCTCTTCCCGGGTGTAGCCTTTCTTGTCGGCCATTTCCTGAGCGAAAGCCCCCATCAGCCGACCGGTTTCCGCGTCTTCAAGGCCGTCCAGGAACATATGGTCCTGAGGCGCCTGGCCAGGCCCCATGCGGTAACCACTGCGAACACCCTGAAGAATGTACGGTGCATTGGACATGCTCTCCATACCACCGGCAACCATAATATCGTTGGTGCCGGCCTTGATCACATCGTGGGCAAACATGGCGGCTTTCATGCCCGAACCGCAAAGCTTATTGATCGTAGTGGCACCAGTGCTGTCCGGTAGCCCTGCCTGGCGCATTGCCTGGCGAGCCGGCCCTTGCTTGAGCCCTGCCGGCAGGACATTGCCCATGATCACTTCCTGCACGTCTGCCGGCTGCAAGCCGGCACGGCGGATAGCTTCGGCAATACTGATAGCGCCCAGCTCCGGCGCGGAAACCGCGGCTAGACTGCCCTGGAATCCGCCCATGGGGGTGCGCACACCGCTGACGATGACGACGTTGTCTGTGCTCATTGCTTGATCTCTCTATAGTTTGGGTAGTTCGTTATCAGATTGGACTTCGTTTAGTCCGACGCCTATCAGGCCTTGTGAGGTGCCTCGAGGTATTCCCTGGATTGCATTTCCAGCAACCGGGACTCCGTGCGCTCAAACTCAAACCCTAGCCGCCCGCCGGCATACAGGTCCGTAATCGAAGCTTCTGCGGAAATGATCACCTTGACGTTGCGATCGTAAAATTCGTCAATCATGTTTATGAATCGCCGAGCCTGATCGTCCTTGTCTTTTCCCAGCACCGGGACATTGCTGATAATCACTGCATGGAACTCCCGCGCCAGCTCGATGTAGTCGTTCTGGCTGCGCGGGCCATCGCACAGAGTCTTGAAATCAAACCAGACCACGTCATCGGCGTGGCTGAGGGCAGTCAGCTTTCGGCCGTTGATATCCAACTCCAGGCTGTGGCTGCCCGCCTCAAGCGCAAGCCCGTCGTAACTTTTCTGAAGGCTCTTGTCGGCATCCTCATCCAGGGGAAAGTGGTACAGCTCAGCCTGTTCCAGGGTTCTCAGGCGATAATCCACACCGCCATCCACATTCACCACCTCGGTGTGTTTCTTGACCAGCGCGATGGCGGGCAGGAAGCGGGCACGCTGCAGGCCATCCTTGTAAAGCCCGTCAGGCAGGATATTGGAGGTACAAACCAAGGTCACACCACGGCTGAACAGACCATCCATCAACGTTGCCAGTATCATGGCGTCACCGATGTCAGAGACAAAAAATTCGTCAAAGCAAATCACCCGGGTTTCGTCCGCAAACATTTTCGCCACGATATCCAACGGGTTTTTCTCGCCTTTCAGGCTTTTCAGTTCCTTGTGAACACGCTGCATAAACCGGTGGAAGTGCACCCGCATCTTGCGATCAAAGGGCAGAGCTTCATAGAACGTATCCATGAGGTAAGTTTTACCGCGACCCACGCCGCCCCAGAAATACAAACCCTTCACCGGATCTTCTTTGCCCTTCTTGAACTTGAGGCGAAGTTTGACCATCGGTTTGTCACGCTCCCTTTCCGCCGCCACCAGTTTGTCGTAAAGTGACTGCAAACGGCGGACCGCATCTTCCTGGGCCGGGTCTTTGTGAAACTCGGGCCGCTCAAGGTCCTGCTGGTATCGTTCCCATGGGGTCATATGGGTAGTGGTCATACGGATTCGCTTTTGGGGTGTCATTAAGGCGTTTCCCGAAGTATGGTCATTCATAACGGCGGCGTATTGTGGCCGATTTTGGCTTTTTTCGCCACGTTCAACACCCTGAGAAACCGCTGCAACAGCGGGGGCGAGCCAGACATACGACGCAATACGACGATTGGCGCACGAGGCAATCGTGCGTGAACGGGCCTTGGGACGGTATACTTCGGGAAGGAATTCCTATTCATTAAAAGGATCATACAGCTTATGACAAACCTGATTCTGGCAGCCATCGCCGCATTGATTGTCGGCATTGTCATCGGAGTACTGGTTGGCCGGTCTGGTCAGGGCTCTACGCTGCGGCAGCGCCGGGCTGAACAGCAGATCGAGGAGCTGAGAAACGAGTACACACGCTATCAGGCGCAAGTGAACGAGCATTTTATGGAATCTGCGCATCTGCTGCGCCGCTTCAACGACACCTACCGGGACGTAAATCAGCACATGGCGCGGGGCGCTAACCGCCTGTGCAACGACGAAGACTGGCTGTTGGAGCTCGAGAAAGAGAACGCCAAGGCGCGTCTGGAAGGCGCCGCCAGCAAGGATGATGCAGAGCCACCCCGGGACTACGCCCCCAAGAGCGACCCCCAGGAGAAAGGCACCCTCGCCGAAGACTTTGGCCTGGCCGAAAAGCAGCAGAAAGCCTGACGCTTACACCGGGTTATCGCAGTCGATAAACCGGTGACTTACCCCAAATGCTTGCTCCAGGGCCCGCCCCAGGGCCTGAACGCCATACCGCTCAGTGGCGTGATGGCCAGCTGCGTAGTAATGAATACCGCATTCCCGGGCAGTATGGGTA
This sequence comes from Marinobacter sp. G5_S1_61_S3, assembly GCF_054968585.1. NCBI lineage: Bacteria > Pseudomonadati > Pseudomonadota > Gammaproteobacteria > Pseudomonadales > Marinobacteraceae > Marinobacter > Marinobacter sp. G5_S1_61_S3. Next base: position 101,953 of record NZ_JBQKUK010000015.1, read on the forward strand.
GTGGGTTCTGAAATCTCGCCACTGATGTAAGCATCCAGCCCGGCTTCCAAGGCGCTGCCAATGAACCCCTGAGCTGCACCGGTACACCAGCCGACCCGGGAAATCTCTGCGGAGCCGTCCCCGACCCAAAGCGGAGCACGGGCCAGACGCTCTCCGATCAACTCCGCGAACGCCCGGGGCGCCATCGGGGCGCTCAGTTCGCCCTGCCACACAAGTCCGCCCAGTGGCCGGGGATTGAGAATACCCAACACGTCGGCCAACTGCCGATTGTTGCCATACTCAGGGTGATCGTCCAACGGCAGGTGGTAAGCAACCAGATTGATATCGTGCTCCAGCAGGCGCTTGATCCTGTCCCGTTTCATGCCACGGATGGCCTGATCCTCACCTTTCCAGAAATACCCGTGATGCACCAGAATCATGTCGGCATCGGCTTCGATCGCCGCGTCCACGAGCGCCCGGGAAGCCGTGACGCCACTTACTATGGTACGGACCTCTTCAGTGCCCTCGACCTGCAGGCCATTAGGGCAATAGTCCTTGAAGTCTTGCGGGGCCAACCAGTCGTTCAGTGTGCGGAGTATCTCATTGCGTGAAGCCATGCTGCCTCCGTGGGTTTGCCTTGAATGTCTCGTGTTACACCAACGGTTTAAGGCACTCGACCAGTCGCTTGTTCTGGTCCGCCGTGCCGATGGTGATGCGCAGGAAGTCCGAGATGCGGGGCTTATTGAAGTGACGCACGATAACCCCCTTCTCCCGAAGCCCCTTCGCCAACGCCTCACCGGCATGATCCGGGTGGCGCGCAAGAATAAAGTTGGCCTTTGAGGGCAATACATCGAACCCCAAGGCTTCCAGTTTCGAGGTAACCCACCCTCGCTCGCCAATGACGCCTTCGCAGGTGGCTCGAAACCAGTCTTCATCCTCGAATGCTGCAATGGCGCCGACCTGAGCCAGGCGGTCAATAGGATAAGAGTTAAAGCTGTTCTTGACGCGGTTCAGGGCTTCGATGACCTCCGGGCTGCCGATGGCGAAACCGACGCGCAACCCGGCCAGGGAACGGGCCTTGGACAGCGTTTGGCAGACCAGCAGATTGGGATATTTCCCCACCAGCTTGATCGCACTCTCGCCGCCGAAATCCACATAGGCTTCATCCACAACCACGACCCGGTCGGGATTGGCGGCGACGATAGCCTCAACCTTATCCAGCGCCAGGTAACGCCCAGTGGGCGCATTGGGATTGGGGAAGATGATGCCGCCGTTCGGCTGCTTATAGTCCTTGGGATCAATCTCAAAGCTGTCGGTCAGCGGTACGGTCTTGCCTTCGATGTTGTAGAGGCCGCAATACACCGGATAAAAACTGTAGGTGATATCGGGGTACAACACGGGCTCACCGTGCTGGAACAGACCATAAAAGATGTGTGCCAGCACTTCGTCGGAACCGTTACCGAGGAAAACCTGCTCGCCCTGCACGCCATAGTAATTCGCGATGGTGCTTTTCAGAGCTTCACTTTCGGGGTCCGGATAAAGCCGAAGGCTGTCATTCAGTTCCGTGTTGATCGCCTCGATCACCTTCGGAGACGGGCCGAAAGGGTTTTCGTTGGTATTCAGTTTCACGAGGTTGGCCATTTTCGGCTGCTCCCCCGGTACATAGGGGACCAACTCTTTGACCCGTGAACTCCAGAACTTACTCATCTGACTGGCCCTCCCGAACCCGATACTCTGCAGAACGGGCGTGAGCCGTTAACCCTTCTCCACGCGCCAGAACAGAGGCAACTCGCCCCATCTTGTCGGCACCGGCTGCAGAAAAACCAATCAGGGACGACCGTTTCTGGAAGTCATAAACCCCCAGAGGAGAGGAGAAACGCGCCGTCCCGGACGTCGGCAACACATGGTTCGGCCCGGCGCAATAATCGCCCAGCGCCTCCGCCGTATAGCGCCCCATAAAGATGGCACCGGCATGGCGAATCTCGTCCACCAGATTTTCCGGATCTTCCACCGAAAGCTCCAGGTGCTCCGGCGCAATACGATTGGAAACGCGAGCCGCTTCCGACAAGTCGGCCACGTGAATCAGTGCAGCTCGATCCGTCATCGAGGTAGCGATGATGTCGGCCCGCTCCATGGTCGGCAGCAGCTTGTTGATGCTGGCTTCCACGGCATCCAGGAAATCGGCATCGGGACTGATAAGAATGGACTGAGCCTGCTCATCGTGCTCGGCCTGAGAGAACAAATCCATGGCAATCCAGTCTGGGTCAGTCTCGCCGTCACAAATCACCAGAATCTCCGAAGGACCGGCAATCATGTCGATACCAACGGTTCCGAACACCTCTCGCTTGGCGGTAGCGACAAAAATATTGCCCGGCCCAACAATCTTATCGACGGCAGGAATGGTCTGTGTGCCGTAGGCCAAGGCACCCACCGCCTGGGCACCGCCCACACAGAACACACGATCCACACCGGCAATCGCCGCAGCGGCGAGAACCATATCGTTCACCACACCATCCGGCGTAGGAACCACCATGATCACCTCGCCCACGCCCGCGACCTTAGCCGGGATGGCGTTCATTAGCACGGAGGAGGGATAGGCAGCCTTGCCACCGGGCACATACAGCCCTGCCCGATCCAGCGGCGTGACCTTCTGACCGAGTACAGTGCCGTCATCGTCTTTATACTGCCAGGACGTCTGATTCTGGCGCTCGTGATAGTCACGCACCCGCTCGGCGGCCTTCTCAAGGGCAACACGCTGCCCCTGGGGAATAGCCTCCAGCGCCTGCAGCAACCGCTCCTGCCCCATTTCCAGCTCAGCAACAGTGCCAACCTTCAAGCGATCAAACTTCTCGGTAAACTCCAGAACCGCAGCATCCCCACGGGTTTTCACCTCATGCAGGATATGACGAACCGACTCATTCACCTGATGATCCACACTGTCTTCCCACGCCAATAGCTTGGCCAGCGCACTGTCAAAGTCACTGTCGGAAGCGTTCAATCGTCTGATGCTGATATCGGTCATCACTAAATCCTGTTTCGGATTGTTTACTCTTTGTGTTTAAGGCAACGCCTTGGCATGGGAAGTGATCAGGGACGGCTTTCCAAAACTGTACGGAGCCATGGATGGCGAAGTCCAAGCGTCACATGGACGTGCCGAAGGAGCGTGTTTTGGAAAGCCGTCCCTGAGTGCTTCTTACTCTGAAGCTCGCCTTTTTTCAACGGCGATCGACATTTTCTCAATTATGGGATTAATGCCCCGGTGTTTCATCTTCATCGAGGCACGGTTAACCACAAGGCGAGAACTGATGTTTTCAATCAGCTCGCGAGCCTCAAGACCATTCGCTTTCAAGGTATTGCCGGTATCAACGATATCGACAATCTCGTCGGCGAGCCCGAGAATCGGAGCAAGCTCCATCGCACCATAGAGCTTGATGATATCGGCCTGCCGCCCCTGGGCCGCGTAATAGCGCCGAGCCAAGTTTACGAACTTGGTCGCCACACGCAAACGGCCCTCTGGCGCTTTGCAGTCTTTCTTCCCGGCCGTCATCAACCGACACCGGGAAATATTCAGGTCCAGCGGCTCATACAGCCCCTCACCGCCGTGCTCCATCAGCACATCCTTACCGGTTACCCCCAGATCCGCTCCACCGTATTGCACATAGGTGGGCACGTCGGTGGCCCGAAGGATCAAAACCCGTACGTTCGGGTCCGTGGTGGGAAACACCAGTTTCCGGGACTTCTTAACATCGTCGACCAGCTCGATACCCGCTTCTCTTAACAGCGGCAGGGTCTCGTCGAGGATTCGCCCCTTCGACAGCGCGATGGTGATGGAATCGGTCATGCGTCTTTCCGGTTCAATGTGTTCAGGCTGGCAGGCGGCGGATACTGGCACCCAACAGCTGCAATTTTTCTTCGATACACTCGTAGCCACGGTCGATGTGGTAGATGCGATCAACGATGGTGTCTCCATCCGCCACCAGCCCGGCAATGACCAGGCTCGCGGACGCCCGCAGGTCCGTTGCCATCACCGGGGCACCGGTGAGGTGATCCACGCCCTTGATGATCGCCGCGTTGCCCTCAAGAGTAATGTCCGCACCCATGCGGATCAGTTCCTGCAGGTGCATGAACCGGTTCTCGAAAACCGTTTCCACGATGGTGCCAGTGCCTTCGGATACCGCGTTCATCGCCGCAAACTGCGCTTGCATATCGGTCGGAAACGCAGGGTATGGCGCTGTGCGTAGGCTAACCGCTTTTGGCTGATTGCCTTTCATATCCAGCGAAATCCAGTCCTTGCCCGTATCAATGTGGGCACCGGCCTCTTCCAGCTTCAGCAGGACCGCTTCCAGCAGATCCTCGCGGGTATCCTTGAGCTTGACCCGGCCACGGGTAGCTGCTGCTGCAACCAGGTAGGTGCCGGTTTCGACGCGATCCGGCAGCACATCGTAGTGACAGCCATGCAAACGCTCGACACCGTTGATCTCAATCGTTGCGGAGCCATGACCCTTGATGTCAGCACCCATGGCGATCAGGCATTCAGCGAGATCCACCACTTCCGGTTCCCGGGCAGCGTTTTCCAGGATGGTTTTACCATCGGCCAACGCGGCAGCCATCATCAGGTTTTCCGTACCGGTGACGGTCACCGTGTCCAGGAAGATGTGCGCGCCTTTCAGGCGGCCATTGGTCTTTGCCTTGATATAACCGTTTTCGACCTTGATGTCGGCGCCCATCTGTTCCAGGCCATGAATGTGCAGGTTCACCGGCCGGCTACCGATGGCACAGCCACCCGGCAGGGACACTTCCGCTTCACCAAAGTGCGCTACCAACGGCCCTAACACCAGGATCGAGGCCCGCATGGTTTTCACCAGCTCGTAGGGCGCATGGAACTGCTTGATGGTGTTGGCGTGAACTTCGACGCTCATTTTTTCGTCGATCATCAGTTCCACACCCATGCGGCCCAGCAGCTCGATCATCGTGGTGATGTCGTTCAGGTGCGGCAGGTTGCCCACGGTCACCGGCTCATCCGCCAACAGGGTGGCAGCCAGAATCGGTAGGGCGGCGTTCTTGGCGCCGGAAATCCGGATTTCGCCATCGAGAGGCTTGCGGCCTCTGATCAGAAGTTTGTCCACAATGGTGTCCTGTAGTTTGCGGGCGTGTCAGCCCTGGCGCGCGGCCCATTCAGCCGGTGTAAAGGCCTTGGGGTGCAGGGCATGAATGGTACCGTCCAGAATGTGCTGGAACAGCGCCTTGTTGATCAGTTGCTGCCGTTTGATGGTTGGCAAACCCTCGAATACATCGCCCACTACAACAACAAGATAGTGATTGCCATCGACCTGCACTTCGACCTCACAGCCGGGCAGCGCCTCTTTAACCAACTCGGCAACTTCGGTGGCTTCCATAAATAATCCTCGGGCGTTTTTAAATCAGGGGCGAGATTGTAACCAATTATGGCATTCGGGTCAGCTATGGTGCAGGTTTTCAGAAGAGGACTGGGCGGAAAAACCCGGCAAATGGCGATCAAGGCCGCTCAGGGCCGCCAAAGAGTTCAGCCGTTCACTTACGCCGGTAAATCGCAGAGCCTGACTGCGGGCAACTGCAAGGCGGTGCCAACACAGCAGCAGAGACAGCACCACGCTGTGCGCGGTGCCCATGGCGGACAGGTCCACCTGTAAATCCGCCTTGCTCGCCCGTATCCACTTCTCGCCTTCCTGCCTGACAGAAATCACGGTGAGCGGATCAACCGCGCCGCTCACCAATAGCGTGTCGCCATCAAGAGTCACCACGGGCCGGCTCGCATTCATGATTTGTCGACTTCACCTTCGAGATTCAGCGATTCCACTGCATCGCCCCAGTCGTTGATAACAGCCTGGACCTTGCCGCCGCTCTTCTCCATCTCCTGGCTGAAACGATCACGGAAAGCCAGCCCGATGTTCACACCTTCGACGATCACGTTTTCCATCATCCAGCGACCTTCATCCGTTTCGTACATGGAATAAGTCACAGGGTAGCGGTTGCCAGAGGCACTGATCACCTCCATACGCACAGACGCCCGACCGTCGTCATTCGGGTTGATCGTGGCTTCCTTTACCTCGATGGTAAAATCGTCAGCACTCACCAGAGCCTGAGCGTAACTGTCGAAAAGACTGCGCTTGAACTTCTCAACAAACTCGTCGCGCTGCTCCGGTGATGCCTGCCTTGCATAGCGACCCATGACCCGGGCGGCAATTCGGCGAAAGTCGACGAAGTTCTTCAGCTCCTGATCCATGCTCCGATAAAACGCCTGTGGATTCTGCTCGTACAGGCCCTTTTCCTGATGGAGCTTGTCGACCAGGCGCTGGGTATTTTTATCCACATACGTGCGGAGGTCCTCCTCTGGTCCGGCGTGGGCCGGTGCTGCCAGCGCCACCATCAGCAACGCAACAATCATCAGGCTATGTCTGATCAGAACCATGGTTTTCTCCCGTGAACCACTTTCTTTCATTGTGACTGCCCGGAGGCAAAGTTGGATATGAGCCGCTCAAGATTCATGGCGGATTGTGTGGAATAGAAGGTATCCCCGTCCCCCAGGGACTCCATATCACCGCCCACCGATATATCAATGTACTGTTCACCAAGCAGCCCGGATGTACGTATTACTGCTGAGCTGTCCGCCGGAATATTATCCACACTGGCATTAACATCAATGGTCACGCGGGCCTGGTAGGTTTCCCGATTCAGGGTTATCTCCCGGATCTTGCCGACCGTGACACCAGCCATGGACACTTTTGCCCGGGGCGTCAGCCCGCCAGCGTCGTTAAAATTGGCGTAGAGCGTGTACGAACTTTCCGGGGCCTTCGGTGTCAGCCCGCTGACCTGCAACGCCAGGAACATTATGGCGGCGATGCCTGCGATCATGAACAGCCCCACAATCACTTCTGTTGTTCTCTGTGCCATTCCGGCCCCCTGTTTCCTGACGTTTCAGTATACCGCGGTCAGAAGTCACCAAACATGACGGCGGTAAGCACAAAATCCAGCCCGAGTACGGCCAGCGACGAATACACCACGGTTTTCGTGGTTGCGGCACTGATACCAGCTGAGGTGGGCACACAGTCGTAACCCTGATAGACCGCAATCCAGGTACAGACGAACCCGAACACGAGGCTCTTGACGACACCGTTCAGAACATCGGCGGTGAAGCTTACGGAAGACTGCATGTTGCCCCAGAAAGAGCCTTCAAACACGCCCAGCCACTCCACACCCACGAGCATGCCGCCCCAGATACCAACCACCGAGAACACCGCAGCCAGCACGGGCACTGAGATAAAGCCCGCCCACAACCGCGGGGCAATCACCCGACGCAGCGGATCAACACCCATCATTTCCATGCTGGAAAGCTGCTCGGTGGCTTTCATCAACCCGATTTCCGCCGTTAGTGCGGAACCCGCACGGCCGGCAAACAACAGCGCAGTCACTACGGGGCCCAATTCCCGCACCAGAGTCAGGGCAATCATCTGACCGATCGCGGCCTCAGACCCGTAGTCACTGAGAATGGTGTATCCCTGCAACCCCAGAACCATCCCGATAAACAGGCCGGACACCACAATGATGGCCAGGGACAGAACTCCGACCGAGTAAAGTTGCTTCAGCAACAGCGGAAAACCAACCGAGGGCCGCGGAACACCTGCCAGGGCACCGACAAGGAAACGCCCGGAGCGGCCCAGCGATGCAATCACGTTCATCCCCAATCGGCCAAAAGCCGCCAGCCGGTCCATCAATCCCCCCTCCCGGCAACACTCCAGTCCTGAGCCGCATCGGCAGCCGGATAGTGGAACGGCACCGGACCATCCGGATGACCACGCAGGAACTGCTGAACCTGCTCCGATGGGTGCGCCCTCAATTCCTCGGGCGTGCCGTCGCCGATAATACGACCGTCCGCAACGATACAGGCGTAGTGGCAGATACTCAGGGACTCCGGCACATCATGGGATACCAGCACACTGGTCAGGCCCATGGAGCTGTTGAGATCCCGGATCAGCTTCACCAGCACACCCATGGCAATCGGATCCTGGCCGGTAAAGGGCTCGTCGTACATGATCAGCTCAGGGTCCAGCGCGATGCTGCGGGCCAGGGCCACGCGCCGGGTCATACCACCTGACAGCTCTGCCGGCATCAGATCCCGGGCTCCGCGAAGCCCCACAGCTTCGAGCTTCATTAGAACGATGTCGCGGATCATGTCCTCCGGCAAGGTGGTATGAACCCTGAGCGGGAACGCCACGTTTTCAAAGACACTGAGATCCGTGAACAGCGCTCCACTCTGGAACAGCATCCCCATCTTTTCCCGCAGACGGTAAAGCGCCTTGCGCTTGAGCTGAGGAACGTTCTCCCCCGCTACGAATATGCTGCCCGAATCTGGTTTCAGCTGGCCGCCGATCAGCCGCAACAAGGTAGTCTTGCCAGTGCCACTCGGCCCCATGATGGCGGTAATCTTGCCGCGGGGAATGTCCAGGCTGACGCCATCAAAGATACGACGATTCCCGCGACTGAAAACCACGTCTCTCAATTCAATGTAGGGGGATGTGTCCATACCTGCTTCCAAAACCGCCTGAGTGTCGGTGAACCCGCATTCCCAGCCTTTAATGAGTGCGCTACATTATGTCAACCTGCCGTGAACCTCAATCCATCCTTCACAAAATGAACTGATGTCAATGATCAGTTTTGCTGAACGTCTTGTCATGAAGGGCAGCCAAAGCCCTTGAAGTGATATACTTTTGTCACGACGAAAGCATCAACATTTCGAACCCGGAAGCCAGATGAACACCGAAACCAGCCAGACCTTCAAAGAATCCGCCCTCCGAGCCATCGAGATCGAGCGTGAGGCCATTCACGCTCTGACCGACCGGATTGATGACCGTTTCGTCCGCGCCTGCGAAGTAATCATGGCGTGCAAGGGGCGTGTTGTCGTGACCGGCATGGGCAAATCCGGCCATATCGGCAACAAGATCGCTGCCACCCTCGCCAGCACCGGAACGCCCTCGTTCTTCGTACACCCGGGCGAGGCCAGCCACGGTGACCTGGGCATGATCACCAGTCAGGACGTGGTCCTGGGCATTTCCAACAGCGGCAACACCAGCGAAGTGCTGACCATTTTGCCGTTAATAAAGCGCATGGGAGCCCCGCTGATCAGCATGACAGGCAACGAGAACTCCACCCTGGCTCGGGAGGCCGTTGCCAACCTGGATATCAGTGTCGCCCAGGAGGCCTGTCCTCTTGGCCTGGCCCCCACCTCCAGCACCACGGCCACTTTGGTGATGGGCGATGCCCTGGCCGTGGCACTGCTTGAAGCCCGGGGGTTCAGCACCGAAGACTTTGCGCTCTCACACCCCGGTGGCAGTCTGGGCCGCAGGTTGCTGCTGCGTGTCAGCGATATTATGCACACTGGGGACCAGATCCCCCGAGTGCAGGAAGACACCACCCTCAGCGGCGCATTGCTGGAGATTTCCCGCAAGGGGCTGGGTATGACGACGGTCATTAATGCCGAGGGCGACCTGGTCGGTGTATTTACAGACGGCGACCTGCGCCGCACCCTGGACCGCTCCGTGGACATTCACAACACGCCGATTGCCGAGGCCATGACCCGCAACGGTCGTGTGATCCACGATGACCAACTGGCCGCCGAGGCACTGAACATGATGGAAGAGCTGAAGATCAACGCCCTGCCCGTCATCAATCGTGACGGCAAACTGACCGGCGCTATCAACATGCACGACCTGTTGCGGGCGGGAGTGATCTGATGGCCGACACTCTGCGCCCTCAATGGCCAGCGGAGCTGATTGAAAAAGCCGCTGCCATTCGCCTGCTGGCCCTGGATGTGGACGGCATCATGACCGACGGCACGCTGCTGTTCAGCGCTTCAGGCGATGAAATGAAAGGGTTCAACATTCTCGACGGCCTGGGCATCAAACAGGTTATGGCTGCTGGCATCAACGTTGCCGTCATTACCGGACGGCGCTCGCCGCTGACAGAGAAACGCATGAATGACCTCGGCATCCCACACCTGATGCAAGGCCGAGAGGACAAGAAAATCGCCCTGCGGGAACTGGCGGCAAGGCTGGAGATCGCGCCACACCAGATTGCCTACATGGGTGATGACCTGCCGGACCTGCCCGCAATCCGTTACGCCGGACTGGGCATAACAGTACCCAACGGCTACTGGCTGGTGCGCCAGCACGCGGATTTTTGCACGTCGGCCGCAGGGGGTAGCGGCGCGGTCCGTGAAGCCTGCGAACTGCTGCTCTGCGCCTGCGGGCAGCTCAACGCAAGCCTGCAACCCTACCTGGAGCAGGACTGAATGGCCGCTGAAGCCCTCTTTACCCGGCCCTGGGTACGAACCCTAGGGCTGGCTGTCACGATAGTGGCACTGTTTTTCCTGCTCTGGCAAAGTGACGAGTCATCAGAGCCGGTGGATGCCGCCGCGCTGAGAGGCGAATCGGAACCAGACGGTTTCGTGGTCAATGGTCGCTATCTGTCTTTCGACGAGACCGGGCGGCTTACCGCACACTTCGAAAGCCCACGTATCGAGCAATTCGAGGCCCGCAACGAAACCATTATGGAATCGCCGAATGCGACGCTCTACGGCGACCCCGGCAACGCACCCTGGCAAGTCCAGGCCAACAAAGGCCAATTCATGGAAGCTGACGACCTGGTCCACTTGACGGGGGATGTTCGGGTGTCCCAGCAAGCCCAAGGTGGGCGCCCCCTGACATTAACCACGTCAACGCTGACACTGGATAACACAGAGCGTACTGTTTACACAGACGCCCCGGTGGAACTGACCGACTCGTTCAGCCTGACCCGCGCAACCGGCATGAAGGCATGGATTGATGACCGAATCCTCGAACTCGACTCTGACGTGGAAGGACGCTATGAGACCGGCAAGTAAATTCATGCCCAACCCTCACCGCAATAGGCACCAACCGGTGGCATCGCGCCCGGCAGTCTCAGCGATTGTCCTGGCGCTGACAATGACCGTGGGCATGCCGTTCGCCGCGGCCTTTGATCTTGAGTCTGACCAACCCATCAGGGTCAATGCCGACAACGCGCGGCTCGACGAAGGCCAGGGCATTGCAACCTATACCGGCTCGGTTGAAATGAGCCAGGGCGATGCCAACCTTATGGCGGACAAAGTTGTACTCCACCGGGATGAGAATGGCGTCAGCCGCATTGAAGCCACCGGTACCCCGGCACGCTACCGCCAGCCTGCCATGGAAGGCCAGGGCGAAACCGACGCCCGTGCGCTAACGATCACCTGGTCCGCCTCCGACAACCGGGTTACCTTTCAGCGCGAAGCTGTGATCGAACAGGGCGGCAACCTGTTCCGGGGCGACGTCATTCATTATGACAGCGCCGAACGCGTGGTGACCGCAGAAGGCTCTGCTGACCAGGGCGATGGCAGCGGTCGCGTCGAAATGGTCATCCAGCCGCGCGGCAACGCCGGTAGCAATCCAGATAACAACCCTAACGGACAGGATATCGATGGCAGTTCTCAGGGCCAGTAACCTCGCAAAAAGCTACAAACAGAAGAAGGTCGTCATCGACGTTTCCCTGGAAATTCGCAGTGGCGAGATCGTCGGCTTACTCGGCCCCAATGGCGCGGGCAAAACGACGTGTTTCTACATGATTGTTGGCCTGGTTCCCGCCGACAACGGTCGAATCACCATCGACAATCAGGACATAACGCCGCTGCCCATGCATGGTCGTGCCCGCAAGGGAATCGGGTACCTGCCCCAGGAAGCATCCGTGTTCCGCAAGCTTACCGTACGCGACAACATACTGGCGATCCTGGAAACCCGCCGCGAACTCAAACGCGCTGACCGGGAGGCCAAGTTAGAGGAACTGCTTGAAGAGTTTCACATTACCCACATCCGCGATAGCGTCGGCATGGCCCTGTCAGGCGGCGAGCGACGACGGGTGGAAATTGCCCGGGCGCTGGCGATGGAGCCGGCGTTCATCCTGCTGGACGAACCCTTCGCCGGAGTCGACCCGATCTCCGTGAGCGACATCAAGCAAATCATCCGACACTTGCGGGACAAGGGCATCGGCGTACTGATCACCGACCACAACGTGCGGGAAACCCTCGACATCTGCGAGAATGCCTACATTGTCAGCGGCGGCCACATCATTGCCTCTGGTAATTCGGACGATATACTGGCCAACCAGCAGGTCAAGGAAGTGTATCTGGGCAACGAGTTTCGCCTGTAGTACACTCGGCAAAGAACTTGCTTGGTGCGGCAAGTAGCCAGCATACAAAGAGTTTTTGTGCAACCCCGGCTCCAGAAAGCGCCCTGATGACGTAAAGAGAGAGCCTGAGTGACGGAAGAGAGAGACCGAGTGACGGATCCTGAACCATGGTTATGAAAGCCTCACTACAGTTAAAGCTGGGCCAAAGCCTGACCATGACGCCCCAGCTGCAACAGGCTATCAGGCTTCTGCAGCTCTCCACCCTGGACCTCCAGCAGGAAATCCAGCAGGCATTGGAATCCAACCCAATGCTGGAAACCTCCGAAGACGACGACAACCAGAATCCGGAATCAACGGACAGTGACAACGAGTCGTCTGAAACGGCGTCAACCGAGGAATCCAACACCGCTTCAGACACCGCTACTGAGTGGGACGAATCCGAAAACGGACCTGACTGGTCATCAGAAACGGACAGTCCCGACACCATTCCCGACGATCTTCCCGTCGACACCGCCTGGGATGACATTTACCAGTCAGCCCCCGCGTCAGCAGCCCGTAACGACGACGAAAACGACCACGACTTCGAAACCCGTAACTCCCCCACCGAAACGCTCCAGGACCACCTGGAATGGCAACTGAACCTGACGCCCATGAGCGAGCGGGATCAGGCCATCGCCCATGCCCTGATGGATGCGGTTGATAACCATGGCTACCTGACCTCTCCGCTTGAAGAAATTCATTCAGGCATGGTGGACGAATCCGACGAAGACCCGCTGGAACTGGACGAAGTGGAAGCCGTTCTTCATCGCCTGCAGCACTTCGATCCACCCGGCGTGTTCGCCCGTAATCTGCAGGAATGCCTGCTGATCCAGCTGAATCAGCTGCCCCCGGAAACACCCTGGCTGGCTCAGGCGCGACTGGTGATTACCCACTACATAAACCTGCTGGGTAACCGTGATTACGCCCAGCTGTTACGCCGCAGCCGCCTGAAAGAAGAGCAGCTACGGGACGTTCTGGCACTTATTACCGGGTTAAACCCCCGTCCCGGCGACACCCTGGATCAGGCCGAGCCAGACTACGTCATCCCGGATGTGATCGTGCGCAAGCACAATGAACGCTGGCGCGTGGAACTGAATCCTGAAATTGCACCGCGCATTCGTGTGAATGCAAGCTATGCTTCTCTTATAAAGCGTGCGGACAGCAGTGCTGACAACACCTACCTGCGGGACCAGTTGCAGGAGGCAAAGTGGTTCATCAAGAGCCTGCAGAGCCGCAACGAAACCCTGCTTAAGGTGGCCACGCGCATTGTCGAGCACCAGCAGGGATTCCTGGATCATGGCGAGGAAGCCATGAAACCATTGATTCTCTCGGATATTGCCCAGGCGGTGGAAATGCACGAGTCGACCATTTCAAGGGTCACCACCCAGAAATACATGCACACGCCGCGGGGCATATTTGAACTTAAGTATTTTTTCTCGAGCCATGTCAGTACCGACGAGGGTGGAGAGTGCTCATCCACGGCAATCCGCGCGATGATCAAGAAGCTGATTGCAACGGAAACTCCGAAAAAGCCATTGAGCGATAGCAAAATTGCAGCCATGCTAGGAGACCAGGGTATCAAGGTGGCTAGACGAACCGTGGCCAAGTATCGCGAGGCAATGCACATTCCTCCGTCCAACGAGCGAAAGCGATTGGTGTAGGAAGCGTCTGTTCCCGGCCTCACGGGGAGAGCCCTTTCCTGAAAGTATACCGCCTGCAGCATAACGCTGTGGCACACAGCCGGTATCCTAACGGGTGCCGGCAAGCTGAAAACAGGAGAAGCCTATGCAACTCAATATTTCAGGCCATCACGTAGAACTGACTCCCGCACTGAAAGATTACGTATCAGGCAAATTTGAAAAGCTTGAGCGGCACTTCGACCATATCAGCAATTGCCAGGTTACCCTTGAGGTGGAAAAAGTGCGCCAGATGGCGGAAGCTACGCTTCACGTGATAGGTGGTGAGATTCACGCAAAGGCCGAAAACAGCGATATGTACGCTGCCATTGATGCACTGGTAGACAAGCTGGACAGGCAGATCCTGAAGCACAAGGAAAAGAACGTAGACCGGATGCACGGGAACGGCGCCCGCTAGGACGACGCCCCCGGCATGACAGTTAATCGAGCTGCGGCACTGGCTAACCATGCAACACGTGCCGCAGCCTTTTTTTACGGAAATGCAGTCGATTCATGACCGACACATCCCTGACTATCGAGAACATTCTCGCGCCGGAGCTAACCCTTTGCCGGGTGCCTGCCTCCAGCAAAAAGCGGGTTATGGAAACCATTGCCGAGCAGATCCAGCAACACGACGCTTTGCTCAGCGACACCCAGATATTCACTAATCTGGTCGCACGGGAGCGACTGGGGAGCACGGGTATCGGACAGGGCATCGCGATCCCCCACTGCAGACTGGAAGGGCTGGATCACGTGGTTGGCGTTTTGCTGACCCTGGAAGAAGGCGTTGCGTTCGATGCTATTGACAACCAGCCGGTGGACCTCGTCTTCACCTTGATTGTCCCCAAGGAAGCCACCAGCGAGCATCTTGAGCTTTTGAGCCAACTTGCTGAGAAGTTCAACGAACGTGCATTCTGCGACCAGCTGCGTCAGTGCACTGATGCAGGCTCTCTCTATCGCCGGATGACAGCCGAAACAAGCTGAACAACTCCACATCCAAGGTGAACGGGCTATGAAACTGATCATCGTCAGCGGCCGATCAGGTTCCGGGAAAAGTACCGCGTTACATGTTCTGGAAGACCTGGGCTTTTACTGCATTGACAACCTGCCCATTGGCCTCCTGTTCCCCCTCACACAGGAAGCCACCAACCAGAACTCTCCCAGCCGGCTGGGAAAGATGGCGGTCAGCATCGATGCCCGTAACCTTTCCGGAGAATTGAGCAACTTCGAGGATATCTACCGCAGCCTTCAGGATACTGGCGTAACCATCGAGATCATCTATCTCGACGCCGATGAACAGTCTCTTCTGCAGCGCTTCCATGCCACGCGCCGAAAGCATCCACTGAGTGATGACAAGACCTCCCTGAGGGAGGCCATCGGTAACGAAAAGAAGCTTCTGGAGCCGCTTTCCAAGCTGGCAGACCTCTACATCGACACCACGGGGCTGTCCATGTACGAGCTCCGGGATATGGTAAAGCAACGAGTCGCGGGCAGGCGCCACCAGGAACTGGCACTGCTATTCCAGTCATTCGGATTCAAGCACGGCGTGCCGTTGGATTCGGACTATGTGTTCGATGTGCGCTGCCTGCCCAATCCCTATTGGGACACCAGCCTTCGGCAGTTTGTGGGCACCGACCAGCCGGTTATCGATTTCCTGGAAAAGGAGCCGTTGAGCCGTAAGATGGTCGAAGACCTGACCCAATTCCTGGAAAACTGGCTACCCTCGTTCGCAGACAGCAACCGCAGCTATATGACCATATCCATCGGCTGCACCGGTGGCCAGCATCGCTCGGTTTATATCTGCGACCAGCTCGGCCGCTATTTCTCGGGCAAATACAGCAATGTGCAGGTTCGCCACACCGAACTGCCCCACCTGCAAAGCAGGGAAAGCTGAACCGCCTATGATCCGCCGCCCCATTACCATCATCAAC
This sequence comes from Marinobacter sp. G5_S1_61_S3, assembly GCF_054968585.1. Taxonomy (NCBI): domain Bacteria; kingdom Pseudomonadati; phylum Pseudomonadota; class Gammaproteobacteria; order Pseudomonadales; family Marinobacteraceae; genus Marinobacter; species Marinobacter sp. G5_S1_61_S3. The sequence continues at coordinate 117,791 of NZ_JBQKUK010000015.1, forward strand.
AAACTTGGGCTCCATGCCCGGGCCGCAGCCAAACTGGTGGGCAAGGCATCTGAATTCGACAGCAGCATTCAGATCAGCCGCAAAGGGCGACAGGTGGACGCCAAAAGCATCATGCCAGTCATGATGCTCGCCGCCAGCCAGGGATCAGAGGTAGAGCTGATTGTAGACGGTCCGGATGAGTCCGAAGCTGTCGATGCGCTGGTTACGCTGATCAACGACTACTTCGGGGAAGGCGAATAACCACCTCCACACTGGACATCCTTGCCCGTCTACGGCATTCACCTACAACTCTTCCTCACCTATGTTGCCTAACTCCGCTATAATACGAGGGTTTTCTGACCGTGGGTGATCCATGACCGATATTCTGGAGAAAAGCCAAGCGCGCCAACGCCTTCGCTCCCTGAGCGAAGCGCTGGACAGTGGCGCCCTGAAACAGGTTGCCCGCATCCTGAATGGCGGCCTGAGCCCCAGTGACATCGCCCACCTGCTGGAGTCATCACCACCCCGCCAGCGTGCCCTGCTCTGGAACCTGGTCGACAAGCAGCTTGAAGGCGAAGTCCTCCAGTATCTGAATGACGATATCCGAGGTTACTTCCTGAGCCAGCTGAACGCTCAGGAACTGGCTGACATCATCGAGGATTTCGAGTCGGACGATCTGGCCGACTTACTGCAGCAGTTGCCCGACACGGTCATCCAGGAAGTCCTGGACACCATGGACGAGCAGGATCGCCAACGTGTCGAAGAAGTCCTCTCCTACCCGGAAGATACCGCCGGCGGCCTGATGAACACGGACACCATTACGGTGCGCCCGGACATCAGTATCGACGTGGTTTTGCGCTACCTGCGCCGTCATCGCAACCTGCCGCCGATGACGGATAGTCTTATCGTGGTCAGCCGACGCGACGAGTTCATCGGCATGTTGCCTATCACCAAAATGCTCGTATCCAACCCGGCGGCAACCGTGCGGGAGGTGATGGACACGGACATCGAACCGATACCGGTTACGCTGTCCGACACCAAGGTGGCAACCCTGTTCGAACGGTACGACCTGATCTCAGCACCCGTGGTCAGTGAGGAAGGCCGACTCCTGGGCCGAATCACCATCGATGACGTGGTTGACGTTATTCGCGAAGACGCAGACCACTCCCTGATGAGCATGGCCGGTCTTGATGAAGACGAAGACACCTTCGCACCGATTCTGAAGACCACCCGGCGCAGGGCCGTGTGGCTGGGCATCAACCTGCTTACGGCCTTTACCGCTTCGGCCGTGATCGGGCTGTTTGAGGCGACCATCGAAAAGGTTGTGGCGCTGGCGGTATTGATGCCCATCGTGGCATCCATGGGCGGCATTGCCGGCAGTCAGACCCTGACCCTGGTCATCCGTGGCATGGCCGTGGGACAAATCAGTGGCGCCAACGTGGGCTGGCTGCTAAACCGCGAATTTATTGCGGGTGCCCTGAACGGATTGCTCTGGGCAGTGGTGGTTGCGTCAGCGGCAACCCTCTGGTTCAGCGACATCATGATTGGCGCCATTATCGCCGCCGCGCTGATTATCAACCTGATCGCTGCGGCACTCGTGGGCACCGTGCTACCTCTGTTCCTGAAGTCCCGCAACATTGATCCGGCACTGGCCGGTAGCGTTATACTGACAACGGTCACGGATGTGGTCGGCTTTATGGCCTTCCTTGGTCTGGCGACGATATTCTACGGATAACCTGTATCCGACAACACGGACTGAAAATGAACGACTCCCAAGACGACGCCCCGGAATACCTCGGCCCGAGCAAATCCCAACTCAAGCGCGAAATGCACCAGTTGCAGGATCTTGGCAGGCGTATGCTGGATCTGAGTAACGATCAGCTCAATACCCTGCCGATCAGCGACACCCTGCGGGCGGCCATCGAGGAATCCCGTCGCATTCGCCAGAACGAAGCCCGTCGCCGCCACCTGCAGTACATCGGCAAGATTATCCGCCAGGAAGACGACCCGGAAGGGCTGACTCGAGCCATTGATGCTTTCGATGCCGGAAGCGAAGAGCACACCCGCCGACATCACCTTGCTGAACGTTGGCGAGACCGGATGATTGAGGAAGGCGACTCGGCCGTCGGCGAATTCCTGAACTACTGCACAACGGCGGATATACAGCATCTGCGCAACCTCGCGCGCAACGCTCGCCGGGACGTGCAGAAAGAAAAGAATACCGGCCAGCCACGAAAGCTGTTTCGCTACCTCAGAGAGTGCATCGACGACGCGGAAGCCGCCGGAAACTAAAGTCTCCGGTGCTCCCAGACGGGCATCCGTGTGCGGATGTCCTTGAGTGTTTCGCGATCAAGCTCTCCAACGACGACACCCGGCCCTTCATCGATCTCGGATAGTATTCGGCCCCAGGGATCGACGATCGCGCTGTGCCCATAGGTGCGCCGGCGCTCACTGTTCTGCCCACCCTGGGCCGCTGCCACAAGCCAGAACTGATTCTCAATCGCACGGGCACGTATCAGCGCATGCCAGTGGGCGTCACCGGTATACCAGGTAAAGGCACTGGGCAGGGACACCCATTCTGCGTCCTGCTCCCTGAGCTGTCGGAACAGCTCGGGAAAGCGCAGGTCGTAACAGATGGCCATGCCGAGTCGGCCTGCCGGTGTATCAATCACAACCACGTCTTCACCCGGCTCGAAGGTATCCGACTCACGATACTGCCCCTGGGCATCTTCAACGGTGGCGTCAAAAAGATGAATCTTGTCGTAGCGGGCAACCTCACGGCCCCGGTCATCGTAGACATAGCAGCAGGCACGAACCCGATCGGTCACAGTGGACCAGTCCGGCCTCGCCGCAATGGGTAGCGAACCACCGACCACCCAGATGCCAAGTTCGGTCGCCTGCTGTGCGAGGAATTGCCGAATCACGTTGTCCGGTTCCGCTTCCCGGCGGCCACAGCCGATCATCTGTTTTGTGGCCAGTACCGCAAAGTTTTCAGGCAGCACTGCAATGCTGGCACCTGCGTCGGCCGCCTCCTTCAGCAGTCTTGCTGCCTCGTTGAGGTTGGCGGCGATGTCATGGGTACTCACCATCTGTATCGCCGCTACCCGACTTGCCTGCCATTTGACGGGATTGTCTCTTTGCGTTGACATTACGGCCCTCCTGCCAAAACCATCAATTGCCGGTATCGAATACCCGCCTCAGTCGAACGTCTGGTTCGTCCCAGCTTCCACTTACACTATAGGTCGCACTGGTGAGTTTGCTCAATGGATCACCCAACACTTTGTCGAGAACAAACAACGCGCCGCCAATCGGAGCACCTGCCCCCATTAACAAAGCGGCCAGTGGCAGGTTCTGGGTCAGAGGCAACACCACCACCATTCTCATATCGAGGGTTTCCTCAATCATGTTGGAGGTGCCCGTCAGCTTGAACGCGCCGGAAGGCCCTACCACCTGCAGCTCTGGATCCAACGTCAGCAGGCCGTTAATCATGCTGGCCTTGCCGGAGATGGCATCGAAGGCGACACCCGCTTCGTACAGATCGGAGAAATCGAGCTTCAGGCGTCGCCAGAGCGTGTCAGCATTGAGCAGGTTGAACACCCGGAACAGCTGAGCCGTATTGTTGCCCTCAAGGATGACACCGTCATCAAAACGCACACTGACCGAGCCACTAAGGCCCGAAACGTCAAACTGATCCGGGCGGCCGGGCCAGTCAATATCAAGCTTGACGGCCGTGTTCTTGCTGCGGAAGGGAATCTCAGCGCCAACCAAGGTGTCCAGGTCTGCCAGCGACTTACCGTTGATATCACCGGTAAAACGGGTGATTTCCCGCCCGGCTGCAATGCTCCAGGACAGCTCCCCGGTCAGGGTCAAGGATTTGAGAGTGCCAACAATGTCCTGTACTAGCAGTTGTGTGGCTTCGGGCCTCAGTTGGAACGACCAGCTACCGGCGTTTTCCCCATCCATGTTGAGAGCGGCAATACGGACATCCACGTCCGGCCAGTTGCCGAGGCCCAGGTCACGGAATGTCTGTGCCTGCTGTTCGGGCTCCTGTTCATCGCCCGACTCACTATTGCCCCTGGAGAGCATCAGGCGCTCAAAGTCGACGCTGACCGGTCGATCGTCCTGGGGCCAGAGCACATGGCCTGACGCCCATTCCGAGTCGGTAGTGATCAACCACTCACTGTCACTTTGCCGCGCAGACACCGTAATATCAGTCAGTTGGCGGTCGCCCAGAAACAGTTCGTTCAGGGCAACGTCTACCATTCCCGACTCCCAGGTCATATCCAGGTTGGCGCGATCTTGCCAGTCGACTGACATATCAACGCCGGACTCTTGTCGGGGCGTGACTGTTACCCTCAGGGGCGCTTCATCATCAATGTCTTTTGCCAGCGGTTCAGGCCAGTCAACCGAGAGCCCGGCCAGATCCGAATACAGCGTAACGGCAGAAGCGGTGTCCGTTGAGACGTCCAACGTTGCCTGGTAGCCAATGTCGCCACTGAGCCCCATGTCCATGCCCTCCGGCAACTCAGTTCGATCCAGGAGCTGGCGAACGTCAAGGCGACCATATTGACGGATATTGAGCGATTGACCGTTCTCACTCCGCCGCATCAGAACCGTGACCGGAGCTCCCATAAACCGAGCCTGCAGGGGGTTCTCGGAAAATCCCTCATCGCTGTTAAACCCCAGCTCCCCATTGACCTGGGTCCACTGTAGATCGGCTTCGGGATAAGTCAGGGTACCGGAATCGGCTCTGACGCTGGCGTTGATGGTGGGCGGCGCATCGGATATCAATGGCAAACCAAGCCCGAGATCCAGGTGAAAATCGCCATCCAGGACGATGCTCCGCCCTGCTTCTCCCGCCAGCTCACCCAGGGGGCTGTTGTCCATCCAGAAAGCCAACGCTGACCCGGGAACCGGGGCTGACGCATCGACGTACACCTGAATATCCTCACCCTCCGGGACAACCCTCACCTCGCCGGGCTCCAGTTCCAGCCCTCCCGTTCGTCCTGCGCGGATGTCGACCCGGGTGCGACCATCCTGAATAAAGACTTCACCACTGGCATCCGCCACCTCGGGCCATCGCTCGTCGTAGCGGATACTGGCTTCTTCGAATCGGTAAACCATTGAGGACGAGAAAGAATTTTCCGGGGCGTCACGATCAATCTGGCCATGACCGTAAAACTCACCGCTGGAGATATCGGCCTTGGTGATCGACGTCGTCAGCCATTGGTAGAGGTCAGGGTCGACAACCTTCATTGGCACGAAGTCGGCAAGCATATCGGCCGTACCATCCCGCACACCGACCCTCAGCCCCAAATTGTCCTCCCCGCCCTGATCCATTCGCAGGTCAAAGGCACCTGTCAGCCGGGTGTTGGCGCCATAAACCATACGGATATCATCCGCGTATACGCGGGTTACCCCTCCCTCAAAACGCCAGGCCACACCTGCGCGGACGTCGCGGAGGCTCCAGAACCCCCGGAACAGCTCCGGAAAACCGAGTGACAGCCCCTCGCTATTCACTCTGACGAAACCGCCTTCCCGGTCAATAACCAGGCTACCATCAAGACCAGACACACCCGGCGCACCGTCATGGGCCCTGACGCCAATATTGTTCAACGCTGCCGTCAGCTCAAAGCCACCGCCATCATCCGTGGGCAGGTTAAGCATCACCCGGTCCAGGCGGCCGGTGGGGCGATAATTCTCAAGGGCCCTTTCAACCCTGCCTGGCAACAGGTTCATGCCTGCGACCAACCGTCTAAGGGGTTGGAGTGGAAGCGCATCAGCGATCAATCTTCGGCCCCCGTCGCGATGACTGAACCGGAGGCTGAACGGAGAAACCGTATTGCCGTTCCACTCCCACTCAAGTTCCTTTACGTGAAACTCACCGGTGGCGTACCAGGGCTTAGCCGCCGCTTCTGGCTCACGCTCGCCCAACGTGTCGTGCCTGCGCCAACCAAATTTCGCCCTGATGTTCTCTAGTGGGGCCAGGGATTGGAGACCGACACCGAGTTGCAGATACGGCGTTTCCAGGTTGCCACTGACTTGCTCGATGTGCCCATCCCGAAACGTCATCCAGACCTGACCTCCGAGATCAAAACCTTCCGCCCGAATGTTCCGCCAGGCGTACTCCTCTGCGAGTCCATCAAACAACCGGCCGGAGTTAATATCTGCATAAACCTGCCCCGTGAAGTCACCACGGAAGAAGTGCCGACCAACCAGCTCGAAGCTGGCCAGTTGTTCGGTCGTTCCCGGCCGCATGGCACGGCCTGATGCATGAAACAGCCCGCGCCGGTAGATCAGGTCCAACTGGGGCACCTCTACATGCCGCAGGGTGCCATTGGCGTCGCGAATACCAAGGTCCAGGCGTGTAATCTTGACGGAAGGGTCGGACAGCCATTCGCCGGCAATATCCAGCCAGAGTTCCAGGTCGCTTGCCACGGGATCGGGAATATCGACACCTTCGACGGTCACCGCCCCCCTCGGAGTCTGGTTGATCGTCAGTTCCAGCCCATCGGCGTCAAAATCAGCGAACACAATACGCAGGCGCATGAGCGAGGCGAGAAAATCGAGGCCAATGCGGACGCTCTTCAGTGACCCGGCAACGTCACTACGGTCGTTTTCGGAGACGACCACGATATCGCGGGCGACAATGGTTGGATCCAGCCAGTTCCAGCTAGAGGAGAGCGAACCAATACTGACCGGCTGGCCCAGCCCAGACGACAACCGTTGTTCAATCGAAGAGCGATATTCGTTGATGTTCTGAGTAACCTGGCGCCCTATTCCGGCATAAAGTGCAAGCAGGACGACGACCGCCAGCAACAACCACCAGATCAGACTGGCGGCGCCCGAGACGATTCGAAGTAACAGATGTTTCAGAGTTTGATCAGCCACACTGGATGCCATCAGGGGTAATCGCCACGCCTAACCAATGCCTGCCGGGCCGGCGTTACAGCAGTACCACATCATACTGCTCCTGACTGTAGAATGGCTCAACCTGAAAACGGATGGTTTTGCTGATAAACGTCTCAAGGTCTGCCACGTTGTCGGACTCTTCATCCAACAGCCGATCCACCACGCTCTGGGACGCCATCACCAGATAGCTTTCCGCGTCATAGGCGCGATTGACCCTGAGAATTTCACGGAATACTTCATAACAGACCGTTTCGCTGGTCTTGAGAAAGCCGCGTCCATCACAGATGGGGCAAGGCTCACATAAAATCTGACCAAGGCTTTCGGTGGTGCGCTTACGGGTCATTTCCACCAATCCGAGCTCGGAAACCCCGGTAATCTTGGTTTTAGCGTGATCCCGCTCCAGCATTTTCTCCAGCATTCGGTGGACCTGGCGCTGGTGCTCGGAATCCTCCATATCGATGAAATCGATGATGATAATACCACCGAGATTCCTTAACCTGAGCTGGCGACTAATGGCACGGGCCGCCTCGAGGTTGGTCTTGAAAATGGTTTCTTCCAGGTTGCGATGCCCCACAAACGCGCCGGTGTTGATATCGATCGTGGTCATCGCTTCGGTCTGGTCGATGATCACGTAGCCACCGGATTTGAGCTGGACCTTGCGACTGAGGGCTTTCTGAATTTCATCCTCAACAGAATACAGGTCAAAAATGGGACGTTCGCCCGGGTAATACTCAACCTTGTCGGAAAACTCGGTCACAAACTCCTCAACGAACTCCATCACCCGCTGGTGGCTTTCCCGACTATCGATGCGCACCTTCTCAGTCTGTGGACGAATCAGGTCGCGAATGGTGCGGATAAACAGGGGAAGATCCTGATACACCACCGAAGGCGCCTGACTTCGGGTAATGCGCTCCTCAATGGCCTGGTTCAGACGGTGCAGGTAGGTCATATCGCCGATCAGGTCATCTTCCGAGGCAGCCTCTGCAGCGGTGCGAATAATGTAGCCGCCAGAGATGTCCGGTTCTGCGGCAGCACCCTCTTCAACCAGCGACTTCAACCGTGAACGTTCGGTCTCATCTTCAATTCGCTGGGAAATACCAACATGACGGACGCCAGGCATGAATACCAGATAGCGCGAGGGGATGGATAGCTGGGTGGTCAGCCGTGCACCCTTGGTTCCAATGGGGTCCTTGGTGACCTGAACCACGAGGGACTGCCCTTCACGGAGCAGGGTGCGGATATCCGGAACCGTTTTCGGCGTTTCGGGGGCTTCGCTGGCCGGCTGCTGACTGGTGACGACATCAGAGGCATGAATAAACGCCGCACGTTCCAGGCCGATGTCTACAAATGCCGCCTCCATGCCGGGCAATACACGAACCACCTTGCCCTTGTAAATGTTGCCCACGATGCCCTTGCGGCTGGTGCGCTCAATGTAGGCCTCCTGGAGCATACCGTTCTCCACGAGCGCCACCCGGGTTTCCACCGGGGTCACATTGATCAGTATTTCTTCACTCATTGCGGCTCTCCTGCCTGCTGTTCCAGGTTTCCCATACCGGGTATCCGGCACCGGCCAGTAATGCTGCGGTTTCCTGCAGGGGCAGTCCCACTACGGCGCTGTAACTGCCTCGGAGTTCCTCTACAAAAATACCACCCCGCCCCTGAATGCCATAGCCGCCCGCTTTATCCATGGGCTCACCAGTTGCCACATAGGCATCGATTTCCGCCGCCAGCAGCTCGCGGAAACGAACATTCGCTATCACCAGGCAGGACTCACAAATACCCTTGTGAACCACAGCAACACCGGTCATGACCTGATGGGTGGTTCCCGAGAGCGCCTGTAACATAACGGTCGCATCGCCGGTGCTGTCTGGTTTGCCCAGAATCCGGCCCTCCAGTACAACCGAGGTGTCCGAACCAATCACCAGGCAGCCAGGCTTGGAAGCACTTCCCGCCAGAGCCTTTTCCCGGGCAAGGCGTTCGACATAGTGTTCGGCTGACTCGTTGCTCGCGGGAGTTTCGTCAATATCCGCCGGCTGAACCAGGAACGACAGACCGATCTGCCTTAACAGTTCGGCTCTTCGAGGAGACGCTGAGGCAAGAACAATAGACTGCATAGCGCCCTCCAATCCTAGCCAAGCTTGCGATTCAGGTTATCCAGCAAAACACACAACACCGGCCAGACCAGAGCACTGGTCAGCGCCGGCCACAAGTAGCTGAAACCGGAGCTGTCAGCTCCCAGTGTCTGCTTGATAAAATGCACCAGCATCTGGTTGATACCCAACAAAAGGAACACCATCAGGCACTGCTGCGGCAAAGGGTACATACGCAGCCGCTGGTGAATGGTCAGCACCAGGAACGCAATAACACCCATGGCCAGGGCATTCACGCCCAGCGGGGTGGCTTCCAGTACGTCCAGCAGCAGACCCAGGCACCAGGCCAACAGGATACCGAACTGGGCCGGTGCCCGGAATGTCCAGTAGAACACAATCAGGCCCAGCCATTCCGGCCGGAACTCAAACCAGCCCAGCGGAAACAGCGAACTGCTGAGCACCAGGGCAAACAAAACGCTCAGGGCAAAAACGGGATAACTGATCACCGACAGCATTAGCGCACCCCATCCTGTTCTGGTGATCCAGCATCGGAGCCTTCGGGCGAGCTTTCAGCGTCATTCGTGGCGTCGTCCTGTTCCGGTGAAAACACAACCAACACCAGGCGACTTCGGTTCAGTTCCGCCATTGGCGTAGCACGAATTTTCACAAACGGTTCACCCGGCTCCTTGGAAATCTGGTCCACTTCCGCTACCGGGTAGCCCTTGGGAAAACGCCCCCCCAACCCGGAGCTGACCAACAGATCCCCTTCGCGAATATCGGCGGTATCCGGCACATGCACCAATTCAAGCGTGCTGGTGTCCCCATTTCCAAGCAGGATAGCTCGCAAGCCGTTGCGAACCACTTCCACAGGCACCGCGTGGCTGCTGTCCGATACCAATAGAACCCGTGAGGTAAAACTGCTGGTTTGTTGGACCTGCCCCATCAGGCCGTTGGCATCCAGGATAGCCTGACCGACCACAACACCGTCGCGACTGCCTTTGTTGATCACCACTTCGTGAGAGAACGGGTCCGGTGAAACACCGACTATTTCGCCAACTATGACCCGGTCATCAAGGACTTCTGAGGAGTTCATCAGCTTGCGCAGTTCGTTGTTTTCTGAGGCCAGGGCGGCATATTTGAGCGCCCGGCGCTCCAGTATCAGCAAGCGAGCACGCAGCGCTTCGTTTTCTTCCTGGAGGTCTTCACGGGTGGTAAACAGGCTGGCGACCCAGTCGCTGAATTCGGAGGGTGCATTGCCAAGCCAGTGAACCGGGGCAAGGCCGGTACCGATCGCGCTGCGAACCGGCGTTACCTGATCGAAGCGGGCATCCGCAACAATCAGTATCGCAGAGAGCACAATAACCAGTAGCAGCCTGAAACCGGGAACGGGGCCTTGGACAAAGATGGTTTTAATAGCTCACCCTCCCGCACTCCATGCAGGTGTCCATACGACAACCGCCGCCGTGATCATTCACGAGCGGCGGCCGGGTAAAGGCAATGTCGGGGCGTAAAGCCGGAGTCAAGGTCAGCCCTCCTGGGAGAACATTCCGATTCCGCCACGATCAATCACTTCCAGCGCCTTGCCGCCACCACGGGCGACACAGGTCAGCGGGTCTTCCGCAATAATCACCGGCAGGCCGGTTTCCTCGCTGATCAGTTTATCCAAACCGCGCAGCAACGCACCACCACCCGTAAGCACAATGCCACGCTCGGCGATATCAGACGCCAACTCTGGTGGCGACTGTTCCAGGGCGCTTTTCACTGTCTGGACGATCTGCGCCAGGGATTCCTGGAGCGCGTCGAGGATTTCCTCGCTGTTCAGGGTAAACGCCCGGGGCACGCCCTCTGCAAGGTTGCGGCCGCGAACGTCGATCTCGCGGATATCCAACCCCTCATAGGCACAACCAATTTCGTGTTTGATGCGCTCTGCAGTGGAGTCACCGATCAGGCTGCCGTAGTTGCGGCGAACGTAGGTAACAATCGCTTCATCGAACTTGTCGCCACCGGTACGAACAGACTCGGCGTACACAATGCCATTCAGGGAGATGATAGCGATTTCGGTGGTGCCACCGCCGATGTCCACGATCATGGAACCGCTGGCTTCCTCCACCGGCAGGCCAGCACCAATGGCCGCCGCCATCGGCTCTTCAATCAGGAACACTTCCCTGGCACCAGCGCCCAGAGCGGATTCACGGATAGCCTTACGCTCTACCTGGGTGGATTTGCTGGGAACGCAAACCAGTACGCGGGGGCTTGGGGTGATAAAGCTGTTCTCATGCACCTTGTGGATGAAGTGCTGGAGCATTTTCTCGGTAACCACGAAATCTGCGATCACACCGTCTTTCATCGGACGGATGGCGGTGATGTTTCCCGGTGTGCGGCCAAGCATGCGTTTCGCTTCGGCGCCGACGGCTGCGACCATTTTCTGTGAGCCAGAGGTGCGGATGGCTACAACGGAGGGCTCGTTGAGTACGATACCGCGTTCGCGCACGTATATAAGGGTGTTGGCGGTGCCCAGGTCGATGGACAGGTCGCTGGAAAATAAACCTCGGAGTCTTTTGATCAACATTCGTGTAGTTTCAACCTGAGAGTTGCAGTCGCAAAAATGATGCGGCAACTTTAGCAGTGAGCACCCCCGCAGGCAAGGCACCATCGGGGCTCCCGAGGCGCCTTTCGCGCTATTCTCCTTTGTTTTGGCCCCTCCCGCGATTGTTTGAATCTGTTACCATAGCGCTTTCTTTTTGAACTTGGGTGCATGGGCGCTTGAGAGACGGCCTTCCAAAACACGCTCAAGCACGTCCGTGTGGCGCTTGGGCTCCGCCATCCATGGCTCCGCACAGTTCTGGAAGGCCGTCTCTCAAGCACCCTCATCATCCGTGCAAACTTCAGTTGATATAAAGCGCGCATTTAAGTTACTGAAACTTCATATATATGGGAGGAAGCGTGACCATTTCCCGCAAGGACATTGAGAAAGTCGCTGTGCTCGCCCGCATTCGGGTGGACGAGGAACAGGTTTCAGCGCTGGAAAAGGATCTGGGCAATATCCTGGATCTGGTGGACCAGTTGAGCGCGGCGGATACCGATTCGGTGGCGCCCATGGCCCACCCCTTGGATGCCGTCCAGCGCCTGCGCCCGGATGAGGTGACGGAAACCAATGAACGGGAGTCTTTCCAGGCGATTGCGCCGGCTACCGAGAATGGCCTCTATCTGGTTCCCCGAGTGATTGAATAAAGGGCATCGAGTGACCCGACGAACAGCGACGTAAACAGGACGTATCATGCATAACAAATCCGTAGCAGAGCTTTCCCGAGAGTTGGAAAGCGGCAAGATTTCCAGCGTGGAGCTGACCCGGCAGTTCCTGGGCCGCCTTGAAAAGGAAGACGAGCAGCTCAACAGCTTTATCACCATTACGGAAGAACAGGCCCTGGCCGACGCCCATGCGGCAGACGAGCAACGGGCAGCGGGTAAGGCGACACCCTGGACGGGCGTGCCCTTCGCCCACAAGGACATATTCTGCACCAATGGCGTGGCGACCACTTGTGGCTCGAAGATGCTGGCGAATTTTGTGCCACCCTACGATGCAACGGTCACGGAAAATTTCCGCAAGGCGGGCGCTGTGTGCCTGGGTAAGACCAACATGGACGAGTTCGCCATGGGGTCGTCTACCGAGTCCAGCTACTTTGGCGCCACTGCCAACCCCTGGGGTCTGAGCCAGGGCGAGAAGCGGGTTCCGGGTGGTTCTTCCGGCGGCTCCGCGGCGGCGGTTGCAGCGCGGCTGGTGCCCGCGGCGACAGCCACGGATACCGGCGGGTCCATTCGTCAACCGGCCGCGCTGTGTGGCGTGACCGGGCTGAAACCAACCTATGGCCGGGTGTCCCGTTACGGTATGATTGCCTTTGCTTCGAGCCTGGACCAGGGCGGCACCATGGCCCGCACAGCCGAAGACAATGCGCTGATGCTGAATGTAATGGCGGGCTTTGACCCCAAGGACTCCACCTCCATTGACCGTGACGTTCCGGACTATACCGCAACGCTGAACGAGCCATTGACAGGGTTACGCATCGGGCTGCCGAAGGAATACTTTGCTGGCAACCTCAGTGCCGCCATGGAAGAACAGGTTCGGGGTGCTATCCGGGAGTACGAGAAGCTCGGCGCCACGGTAAAGGAAGTATCCCTTCCCCACGCTGACCTCGCCATCGCAGCCTACTACGTTATCGCCCCGGCCGAGGCCTCGGCCAACTTGTCCCGTTTTGACGGCGCCCGTTATGGCTACCGCTGCGAAGACCCGAAAGACCTGCTGGACATGTACACACGCACCCGGGCCGAAGGCTTCGGCACCGAGGTCAAGCGCCGGATTCTGGTGGGCACCTACGCCCTGTCCGCCGGTTACTTCGATGCCTATTATCTGAAAGCCCAGAAGGTTCGTCGGCTGATCCAGCAGGACTTCATCAACGCCTTCAAGGAAGTGGATGTTCTGATGAGCCCCACCACGCCCTCCCCGGCTTTTATACAGGGCGAGAAAACCAGCGACCCGGTGACCATGTACCTGGAGGACGTGTTTACCATTGCCATCAACCTGGCGGGCATCCCCGCCATGTCCGTTCCAGCCGGGTTTGTGGACGGGCTTCCAGTGGGCCTGCAGATTATTGGGGATTATTTCTCCGAAGCTCGCCTGCTGAACGCCGCCCATCAATTTCAGCAGGTGACCGACTGGCACCAGCGCGAACCGCAATAAGCCCGATACAGGAGAACGACTATGCAGTGGGACATTGTGATCGGGCTGGAGATTCACGTTCAGCTCGCCACCAAAACCAAGATTTTTTCCGGCTCCAGCACCGCCTATGGCGCTGAACCCAACACCCAGGCCAATGCCGTTGACCTGGCCATGCCGGGCACCCTGCCCGTGCCGAACGAGCAGGCATTTCGCTACGCGGTGATGTTTGGCCTGGCGGTCAACGCCGAGATTGAACGCCGCTCAGTGTTTGAACGGAAAAACTATTTCTACCCGGACCTTCCCAAGGGCTATCAGACAACACAACTGGAGCGCCCGATTGTCGGCCCCGGCTATGTGGATATCGATCTGGCCAGTGGCGAATCCAAACGGGTGCGTATTCACCACGCCCACCTGGAAGAGGATGCAGGAAAATCTCTCCATGAGGATTTCCACGGCATGACGGGCATCGACCTGAACCGCGCAGGCACGCCGCTGATTGAGGTGGTCACTGAACCCGACATGACCAATGCCGATGAGGCTGTCGCCTTTGCCAAAAAACTCCACGGCATTGTCACGTCCCTGGGCATCTGTGACGGTGACATGTCACAGGGCTCCATGCGCTTTGACGTGAACATCTCACTCAAGCCCAAGGGTTCCGATACCCTGGGCACCCGCACCGAAACCAAGAACCTGAACTCCTTCCGCTTCATGGAGCAGGCCATTGCCCACGAAGTCGAGCGGCAGATGGACATTCTCGAGGACGGTGGCACCATTGTTCAGGAAACCCGCCTGTACAATGGCGACCGGGACGAGTCCCGCTCTATGCGCACCAAGGAAGAAGCCAACGATTACCGCTACTTCCCCTGCCCGGACCTGCTGCCGGTGGAAATCGACGATGCCTTTATCGACGAAGCCCGCAACAGCCTCCCGGAACTGCCGGATGCCCGCAAGGCCCGCTTCAAGGAACAGTACGGCCTGAACGACTACGATGCTGGACTACTGGCTGGCGACTCGAAACTGGCCGCATTCTTCGAAGCCGCCGCTGATCGCGGGAAGGACGCCAAGTTGGCTTCCAACTGGGTTCAGGGCGAATTCTCCGCACGTCTGAATGCGGAGGAAAAATCTGTGGCCGACTCACCGATTTCCGGCGAGCAGCTTGGGGATCTGGTGGTGCGCATCGCGGACAACACAATTTCATCGGCGGGTGCCAAGAAAGTGTTCGAGGCGCTCTGGACCGGCGAAAATGACAACGTGGATGCGATCATCGATGCCAAGGGCCTGAAGCAGGTGTCAGACACTGGCGAGCTTGAGAAGATGGTGGACGAGGTTCTGGCCTCCATGCCGGATCAGGTGGCCCAGTACCAGCAGGAATCCGACCCCAAGAAGCAGAAGAAGATGCTCGGCGGGTTCATGGGGCCGCTGATGAAGGCCTCCAAGGGCCAGGGCAATCCGAAGCTGTTTAATGAGATTCTGGTGAAGAAACTGGGGGGCTGACCCTCTGGCTGCGGCCCCAGCCTGTTTGGTTTGGGGGAGGCCTCGGTGGGAGGCTTCTCCCAAAAAACGCTTCAAGCACATCCGTGTGCGCTTGGGCTCCGCCATCCATGGCTCCGCACATTTTTGGGAGAAGCCTCCCACCAAGGCCAACTGGCTCCGAGAAAACGCCTGACAAGCAACTCCAGCCCAAGGAGGCTAGTAGCGTAACCTGAAGACTACCGAACAAGCCGACCCCATAGATCATGCTCATCCGCATGCTCGACCGCAGCCTGAACAATCTGCCCCGGAACAAGCTCGGTTTCGTCGTTGAGGTAAACCATGCCGTCAATCTCCGGCGCATCCGCCTTGGAGCGGCCGATGGCGCCTTCTTCGTCGACTTCGTCGATGAGAACGTCAATAGTCTGGCCGATTTTGGCCTGCAATCGGGCCGCTGATATTTCAGCCTGTTTTTCCATGAACCGGGCCAAGCGCTCTTCCTTCACCTCTTCCGGAACGGCACCTTCGATCTCGTTCGCCCTCGCACCTTCCACCGGGCTGTACTTGAAGGCTCCGACACGATCAAGCTGAGCCTCATCCAGCCAATCCAGCAGGTACTGGAAATCTTCCTCTGTTTCGCCGGGGAAACCGACAATAAAGGTGGAACGGATGGTGAGCTCCGGGCAGATGTCACGCCACTTGCGAATGCGTTCCAGCGTCTTGCTGTCGTGGGCCGGGCGCTTCATGGCCTTGAGCACTTTCGGGCTGGCGTGCTGGAACGGGATATCCAGGTACGGCAGGATTTTGCCCTCCGCCATCAGCGGGATCACATCGTCCACGTGCGGATAGGGATAAACGTAATGCAGGCGCACCCAAACGCCCATTTCACCCAACGCCTCACACAGGGACTGCATCTTGGTCTTTAGCGGGCGGCCCTGCCAGAATCCGGTACGGTACTTGGTGTCGACACCGTATGCAGAGGTGTCCTGGGAGATCACCAGAAGCTCTTTTACGCCAGCGTCCACCAGGCGCTTGGCCTCGTCCATCACGTCACCAATCGGGCGACTGACCAGGTCGCCGCGCATGGACGGGATGATGCAGAAGGTGCATCGGTGGTTACAGCCTTCGGAAATTTTCAGGTATGCATAATGCCGGGGGGTCAGTTTGATGCCCTGAGGAGGTACCAGGTCCGTAAACGGATCGTGTTGCTTGTTCGGCGGCACGAACTGGTGCACCGCTCCCACAACTTCTTCGTAGGCGTGTGGGCCGGACACGGCGAGAACACCCGGGTGAGTGTCACGTATCTTGTCCGCTTCAACACCCATGCAACCGGTTACGATGACCTTGCCATTTTCATTGATTGCTTCACCAATGGCATCTAGGGACTCCTGCTTGGCGGCATCTATAAAGCCACAGGTGTTCACCACGACGATATCAGCGTCGTTATAGGTCGGTACCACATCGTAGCCGTCCAGCCGAAGCTGGGTAAGGATGCGCTCGGAATCAACCAGGGCCTTGGGGCAGCCAAGACTGATAAAACCCACTTTTCCGCTGCCTGCGGGAAGGGATGAAATCTTGTTTGTCATAACCTGCACGAAATCGTGGAGCCGTTAGCGGCCCCGGTGGATGTTGGTGCGTAGTTTACCGCAGCCAATCCGACACCGTAAGTAACAGCTGCCCGTCGTATCCGCCTGATCGCGAGCGCTCCGAATCGATTTTGGTGACACCACGCTCACATTCAGTTCACAAATCTGACAGTTTTGGCGACAGGCAACTTGCTGATCACCAAACAAACAACTAGACTTTCAGGAAGTTAAGATCGAAACAACAAGCGCTTGCTGTTTTTCGCACTCGCCATATTGCAGATTTATGACAATTGGCTGGCTTTCTCGTGTGTATAGAAAGCGTGCCTGGAAAGAAGGCAGCGAGTAAAAATAATAAAGGATTGAACGATGGGTAAGGCTGCCTGCTTTGAAACCAGAGACGCAAGAAGAGTGACTATGAAACCAGTTGCCGCCAAGCCAAACCTACGCAACCAACAACGCGTCGATGTCGCTACCGAAGCCCGGATTGAAAAAACCGACGGCAGCTGCCTTACCTGTAAAGTCTCCAACATTTCCCGAACCGGCCTGATGGTCCTCTGTGATCAGGACTCCGTGAGAAAACTGGTTCCCGGCCAGAAAACACCGGCACCCGGAAACTGGATATCCGTAACAACGACATTCTCTGTGCCGGTTGTTGCCAACCAACCCGTTTCTGTGATCGCCGGAGGCAACATTGTCCACATGCGACGAATTGCCCGCGACCAGTTCCAGCTCGGCATCCAGTTCTCGGAGTTCGAAGGCAATGGTTTCGACTACGTGAACAACTACGTCAGCAAACTGCTTTCCACCTCGTCGCACTAACTCGGAAGTTTTACCCTCCAGCCTTTCCTGCCGCTATATTGTTATAGCAGTAAACTCTAGTTACCCGACTTCTTATGCCATGGCCTGATCTGGTATCATGGCGGCATTCACACGCCCAGCCTCTATCGAATCCGGAGGCACGCAAAGCGGTAACAGGACACGATGACCACTTACAACCTGACGCATCTCAAACAGCTGGAAGCTGAAAGCATCCACATCATCCGGGAAGTTGCAGCCGAGTTCGACAACCCGGTCATGCTCTATTCCATCGGGAAAGACTCCGCAGTAATGCTGCACCTGGCCCGCAAAGCCTTTCATCCCGGCAAGCTGCCCTTCCCGCTCTTACACGTGGACACCACCTGGAAGTTCAAGCAGATGATTGAATTCCGGGACCGCAAAGCAAAAGAGTATGGCCTGGACCTGATCGTCCACAAGAACGAGGACGGGATCAAACAGGGCATCGGCCCCTTTACTCACGGCAGCGCCAAGCATACCGACGTGATGAAAACCCAGGCCCTCAAACAGGCCCTGGACAAGTACAAGTTTGATGCTGCTTTCGGCGGCGCTCGCCGGGACGAGGAAAAATCCCGTGCCAAGGAGCGCGTCTATTCCTTCCGTGACGAGTACCACCGCTGGGACCCAAAGAACCAACGTCCTGAGCTCTGGAACATCTACAACGGCAAGATCAACAAAGGCGAGAGCATCCGGGTATTCCCGCTGTCCAACTGGACCGAGCTGGATATCTGGCAGTACATCTACCTCGAAAACATTGAAATCGTGCCACTTTACTACTCCGCCAAGCGGCCCGTCGTGGAACGCGATGGCACGCTGATCATGGTGGACGACGACCGCATGCCTTTGAAAGAAGGCGAAAAGCCGATGATGAAATCCATCCGTTTCCGCACCCTGGGCTGTTACCCACTGACCGGCGCCATCGAATCCGAGGCAGACACGCTGCCGGAGATCATCCAGGAGATGTTGCTGGCAACCAGCTCCGAACGTCAGGGCCGCGTGATCGACCACGATTCGGCCGGCTCCATGGAACAGAAAAAGCGGGAAGGGTATTTCTAAGATGGCACACCAGTCTGATCTGATTGCGGAAGATATTCAGGCCTACCTGAAGCAACACGAAAACAAGGAACTGCTGCGCCTACTCACCTGCGGCAGTGTGGACGACGGCAAGAGCACCCTTATTGGTCGCCTGCTGCACGACACCAAGATGATCTATGAAGATCATATGGCGAGCCTGAAAAGTGACAGCGCCAAGATGGGCACAACGGGCGAAAAGCTGGACCTTGCCCTTCTGGTCGATGGCCTGCAGGCCGAGCGGGAACAAGGCATCACTATTGATGTTGCCTATCGCTTTTTCTCAACTGATAAGCGCAAGTTCATCATCGCAGACACTCCCGGCCACGAGCAGTACACTCGCAACATGGCGACAGGGGCATCGACGGCTCAAGTTGCGATCCTGATGATCGATGCGCGCCACGGCGTTCTGACCCAGACCCGCCGCCACTCCTACATTGCCTCTCTGCTTGGCATTCGCCACATCGTGGTCGCAGTGAACAAAATGGATCTGGTTGATTTCAGCGAAGAACGCTTCAACGAAATCAAGGACGACTACCTGGCGTTTGCCAATCAGCTTGGCCTGAAGGATATTCGCTTCGTGCCACTGTCTGCCCTCGAAGGCGACAACGTCGTTAACAGGAGTGAGAACACACCCTGGTTCGACGGCCAGCCCCTGATGGACATTCTGGAGACGGTGGAAGTATCCCACGACAAAAATCTGGAGCACTTCCGCTTCCCCGTCCAGTACGTGACGCGCCCGAACCTGAACTTCCGCGGTTTCTGCGGCACCATAGCCTCTGGTGTTGTGCGCCCCGGCGACAAAGTGATGGCCTTGCCTTCACGACGCACCAGCGCAATCAAAGACATTGTGACGTTTGATGGCAACCTGGAAGAAGCCTATATCGACCAGGCGGTCACACTGACGCTCACCGATGAAATCGATGTCAGCCGAGGCGATATGCTGGTCAAGGCTGAGGATGAGCCAGAAGTGGGCAACCGCTTCACCGCCAACATTGTCTGGATGACGGACGGCCCGCTGGAAACCGGTCGCCTTTACGACATCAAGCTCGGCCCGACGTTTACCTCGGCTACCGTCAAAAAGATTCATCACCAGACCGACGTCAACACGCTGGAGAAGAACGACAACCCGTCTGCGCTTCAGCTGAACGAAATCGGACTGTGTGAGCTGACCCTGAGCCAGCCCATTGCGTTTGATGCCTATCAGCGCAACCACGCCACGGGCAGCTTCATTGTGATTGATCGACTGACCAACGTGACGATCGGTGCGGGCATGATTGCTGGCACTGCAGGCACAGTTGAGTCGCTGGACCCGGTGACCAGCGAAGAGCGCGAGCGCCGTCTGGCGCAGAAGCCTGCCATTATTGCCTGTAACGGCAAGCAGGCCACGGCGCTGGCCTTGGCAGTTGAACGGGCGCTGTTCGATCAGGGCAAGACCTCCGTTGTCCTCAGCGAGGACAACGCCGGCAATGCCGAAGACCGTCGGCGCGCAGCGCAGGTGGTCAGTGCCCATGGCCTGATTGCCATTGCGGTGAACCTAGGTGCGGATGTGGCATCGGCGTCTGTTTCTGCAGACAATGACAAGGAGATCACTGAAGCGGTGACTTCACTGATTCAGGACCTGATGCGGCATAAGCGGGTTTAACCTCGCTTTTGGGACTTGAGGATAGCCCCCATGGTCTTAGGCCTTGGGGGCTTCTTCGTTTTGGGGCTGATCCCACAGCCCTATAAAAACCATTACAATCCCAATCCCTGAAGGTTTACCCTCAGCCTCCTACACGCTCTATTAACCAAGGGACTCTTGACTCCATGGCCATCAAACAGCTCCGCACTCTCTTCGCCAGCCAGTATCAGCCCGGACAGCCGGCGCGGGTTCGTCCCGGCGAGGCGTTGGCCGAGCCGGGTGGCGACTATGAGGCGCTTCACAAGCAGATGAAGCGCCTGTTCAACAGCAAGCCCGGCAAGAAATACGGTCGCTTTTCCGAGGACATCGGTGAAAGTCCGTTTAGCAGCTGGCTGAAGGACTACCGGGAGGACAAGCAAAGCTTTGCGTCGATGACTGACCGTCTTTTTGGGCAATGGCAAGAACTGCTGAACAGCGCCCAGGAGGAATTTGAGGGGCACCTGATGATTGTCCACGAAGCCCTCGCGGATGCGGAGGTGGTTTATCTGTTTATCCTGGAAAACGACAGCGCCATGCGTTTTGATGCCCAGCAAACGTTGGACGCGACGGACATCCTGAGCCTGTCGCGGCTGAATCTGGCGGTGCGCGTGGAATTGGACGACTGGCTGGGTGACAACGCCGGCGAGAACTATCTTACGCTGGTCCACGCTCGTGGTTCCGGGGAAGGCGGTGACCTGTTCATCAAGCTATGCAGTTTCACCAATCAGGTGGATGTGGAGAAAGAGACGCTGACGTTCATGGATGCCGTGGAAGCCTTTGCCAAATCATCCGAACCGGAAGAGGCAGGCAAGATTCGGGCGCGAGCCTATGAGTTCTCGAAGGAGCAGCATGCGTTGGGCGAGCCGGTGGCCATCGAGGCATTGTCGGGCTACCTGGATGAGAACGAGCCTCAGCGTTTCAAGGAGTTTGCCAGTGAGACTGCCGAGCTGCCGGAAAGCGGGGTGTTGCATCCAGATCACCGCAAGGTGAAGAAGCTGGTTCGGATTGCGGGCTCAGGTGGTGGTATGAGCGTGTCGTTCTCTTCGGATCTGGTGAATCAGGCGGTTTACTATGACCGTGACAACGACGCATTGACGATTACGCGGTTGCCTAAGGCGTTGCGGGAGCAGCTGCAACGTTATCTTGAAGGCCGGGAGGAATAGCAGCTCACTGATCTGATGACTTTGGGGGCTGACCTTCTAGACTGAGAACTCTTGGGGCTGGTCCCGCCATGGGGTAGCATTTTCTTCTGGAAAAAGAACTCGCTGCGCTCGGACACCTTTTTCCGGCAGAAAATGCTACCCCACACCGTGACCGATCAATCGACTGTGGTTAATCCTTTTATTGAGGTTCGTTGGTGGCTGATTCTGTTTTATCAGTCCACCTCGGACGGTTGGCTCGCAGCTTTCGGACTTCCTGCATCCAGCCTACGCCGTCGACTAATTCACCGGTTTCCGGGTCTATAGGCGGGTATGGCAGGTTGCGGTCGTCGCAGTAGCGTTTTACGACCGGCTGGCACCAGCAGAACAGCAGACGGTTGTATTCATCGTCTGGTAGCCTCTGGTGGGCATACAGGCCTGCCTGTTTCCTCTGCCGTTGTGCTTCGGACAGAATAATCGCACAGGCGGACGACACGTTCAGGGACTCCACCATGCCCATCATGGGGATCACAATGTGCTCGTCAGCCTGTTCGGCAGCGCTGTCGCTGACACCATCTACTTCATTACCCATGATCACCGTGCAGGGCACGGTGAAATCCGCTTCCCGGTAATCAATCGCTCTTTCCGACAATTGGGCGGCGTAGAGTTTGTGGCCCCGCCCTTTCAGCTCCGAAACCGCATCGTCCATGGTGGGGTGCGTGTGGGTGGTGACCCAGTTGTAGCTGCCGCCGGCGGTTTTTCGGAAGGCACGGAAACCTTCCCGCGGCCAGACCACGTGCATGCTGGCAAGACCAAACGCATCGCAGGAGCGGATGATGGCCGACAGATTGCGGGGTTTGTGGACCTGGTCGGTGAGGACGCTGAGATCGGGCTGGCGAGTATCCAGGGTTTGTTTGATTCGGGCCAGGCGTTCGGGAGTCATGATTGTTTGAGCGTTCTAAAAAATTGGAAAAACCAATACTACCACAAGCGATTTAGAGGATTGCCGAGACAAAGGTGGTTGCCGATTGATCACCCCGTTATAATGTGCAGCTAACTTTTTTAAGCGCCACTCCCAACCTCCCGGCGCAAATCACACACCAAGCACGTTGAGAATCATGGCCAAGAAGCTGTACATCAAGACCCATGGCTGCCAGATGAACGAGTACGACTCATCACGCATGGCAGACCTGCTTCGCACCGGCGAAACCGTCGAAATGACCGACTCGCCGGACGACGCCGACATCCTGTTGCTGAACACCTGCTCGATCCGCGAAAAAGCGCAGGAAAAAGTGTTCCACCAGCTGGGTCGCTGGAAGAAACTGAAAAACAGCAAACCGGACCTGATCATCGGCGTGGGCGGTTGCGTGGCCAGCCAGGAGGGTCAGGCGATCATCGACCGGGCGCCCTACGTGGACATGGTTTTTGGCCCGCAAACCCTGCATCGTCTGCCGGATATGATCACCGAAGTCCGCGCCAAGGGTAATGGTGTTGGCGTGGTAGACGTCAGCTTTCCGGAAATCGAGAAGTTCGACAACCTGCCTGATCCCGGCGCGGACGGCCCGTCCGCGTTTGTTTCCATCATGGAAGGCTGCAGCAAATACTGCACCTTCTGCGTGGTGCCCTACACCCGTGGCGAGGAAGTCAGTCGTCCGGTGGACGACGTGATCGCGGAAGTCGCCCACCTTGCCAGCCAGGGCGTACGTGAGGTGAACCTGCTGGGCCAGAACGTGAACGCCTACCGTGGCGAGACCCACGATGGTGACGTGATGGATATGGCGGAGTTGGTGACCCTGATCGCCACCATCGACGGCATTGACCGTATCCGGTATACCACCTCACACCCGGTGGAGTTTTCGGACTCACTGATCGAGGCCTATGAGCAGGTACCAGAGCTGGTCAGCCACCTGCACTTGCCAGTGCAAAGTGGCTCAGATCGGATACTGGCAGCCATGAAGCGCGGCCATACAGCTCTGGAGTACAAGTCCAAACTTCGCCGCCTGCGCAAGATTCGCCCGGACATCAGCTTCTCCTCGGATTTCATCATTGGCTTCCCGGGGGAAACCGAGAAGGATTTCGAGGACACTATGAAGCTGATCAACGATATTGGCTTCGATATGTCGTTCAGCTTCATCTACAGCGCCCGGCCCGGCACTCCGGCGGCGGACCTGCCGGATGACACGCCACTGGAGGTGAAGAAACAGCGCCTGAGCATTCTCCAGGACCGGCTGAATCAGAATGTGATGGACATCAGTCGCAAGATGGTGGGCACGACACAGCGTATTCTGGTGACGGGCCTGTCCAAGAAGGACCCCGGTGAATACGCGGGCCGTACCGAGAACAACCGTATTGTGAACTTCCGGCATGAGAATCCGGAGGTGGTTGGGCACTTTATTGATGTAGAGATTCGGGAGGCTCTGCCTAATTCTCTTCGCGGGGTTCCTGTGGGTTCCGGGATGTATTAAACCTGGGCCCCACGCGTCTCGGGTTTCGAGTGGTGGGGACCTCCTCCCAAAAAA
>NZ_JBQKUK010000016.1:0-130164 GCF_054968585.1 Marinobacter sp. G5_S1_61_S3
TGCGTCACGGGTGGCGAAAAGCGCAGCTTTTTGACATCCCGTGCACGCACTTGTTAGAAGTTTTTTCGCTCATTATTTACCTACTGGAATATGGTAAGTTGTAAAATACCGACCTAATTGTTCTGTTTTATGAACTTTAGTGGCCATTTTATTTAGTGCCTTGTACTCAGGCCTACTTTCAAGTAAATGAAATAGTATTTCTTTATGCCCTAACTCATTTGCCCAACACATGAGCACTTTAAAAATTGGAATGCCAAAACCCCAGAATTTTTGTGAGATAACAACAGCTAATTCAAAACCATTATCATCTGGCTGAATTCCACACCAACCAGCTAAAACCCCACCTATATAAACTGCCCGAATACGACAACCCTCTATCGCATCCACTTTAATTTTATCTCCCATCCACTCTTGAAGGCTGGCTGCATCAAAATATGGATGATCGATTAAATGTGTTCTCAGAGAATCCTCATTGACGACTGCCATGAAGTCTTCTGGATTCACTTGATTAAAACACAAAAATTCAATTTCACTCATATCTCAATACTTCTAACGCTTGCAGCAGTTGCGCGGGCTTTTTCGCGTCGACTGCCTGTGATTGTTATGTCGCTATTTAACGACAGGCTCACCAAACCGAATTGCATTGCCGTAGGGGTCATCGATCTGCATTTCCACCATACCCCACGGCTGCTCAGTTAACTCATAACGGAAAGGAGCTTCTCGTTCCTTAAGCTCTTCATAAAGTTCTGAAACATTTTCGACCCTAATATAACAACTACTATCAGAACCAATGGTTCGGGCATGAGCTTCGTTTTCTGCACTCCAAAAATGAATTTCAGCATCATCTCTAGTCAGAATCAGGTGCCCATGATCTGGGAATATTGCTTCTACGTTGAAGCCAAGTTTAATTTGAAAGAATTCCGCAGTGGCTTCTATGTTCCCCGATGGCAGTTGAGGTATTCCTTTCCCTAGTTTCATTGCTTCACCTCCATTAGGACATAACAGCTAATTCAACGACAAATGACATCTACCAAAAACGCACCTATTTCCATACACCCTAGATGTCACCGACCATAATTTTCTTTTATTTTCAATAAATTAAAACATTCAACAACTGACCAGTCTGAAAAATAAGCGTCAATTGTCAAGTTTCACCCAGTACGCCTGTTCGCTTATCTGAAATAGATCCTCAACGACTATTCCATATCTTTCATAGAGTTGTCAGCTCATTGGTACGAAATTTACGAAGTTTTGCGACAATTGTCGTATATCTCCGCTTTTCATCGTGAAATAACCCGAAATCAGTCCTAAGATACTGTATAAACAAACAGCATGGAGGCTGAGCCGATGATTTTGGATGTCCCACCAAAGTTGCCAGACAACCCTACCCGCTTTATGGATCAGCTGCGCACACTGATTCGTAGCCGAAATATGGCCTACAAGACTGAACAGACGTACTGCCACTGGATCAAGCGCTTCATCCGTTTTCATGGTATGCAGCATCCTTCCGCGTGTTCGGCAAAAGAGGTGGAACAATTTCTATCGCACCTTGCGGTGCAGCGTAACAACAGTGTCAGTACCCAGCGGACTGCGCTGAATGCCCTCGTGTTTCTGTTCCGCGAGTTTCTGGAGCAGCCCCTGGATGAACTATCGTTTGAAATGGCACGAAAACCCAGACGCTTACCCACCGTTTTTACCCATGATGAAGCCAAAGCCGTTATCAACGGCCTGGAAGGCGCTCCTCAGTTGGTTGCGCGCCTGATGTATGGCTCCGGCCTGCGAATCAACGAAGCCTTGAGACTTAGAGTGAAAGATGTGGATTTCGGGATGCAGCAAATCATCGTGCGCAGTGGAAAAGGCAATAAGGACAGAACAACCTTGCTCCCGGACTCATTGGCAGAGCCATTAACCCTGCAAATTGACGCTTGCTTGGTTCAGCACAAGAAAGACCTGGCCGGCGGTCATGGCGAAGTCTATATGCCCTTTTCTCTGAATCAAAAATACCCCAGCGGAGGCAAAGAACCTGCCTGGCAATATCTGTTTCCAGCCGCCAAGTTATCCATGGATCCGCGTAGCGGCGTCTTACGCCGGCACCATCTTCTGGATCGCGGTGTTCAACGGGCCATCGGTTTAGCTATTCGTGAGGCGGGAGTATACAAGCAGGCAAACAGCCACGCGTTTCGCCATAGCTTTGCCACTCGCCTACTGGAAAACGGATACGATATTCGCACTATTCAGAAGCTGCTGGGTCACGCCGACGTGCGCACCACTGAAATCTACACACATGTGGTTCGTAAAGGAGGCTTTGGAGTTCGCAGCCCGATAGACGACGCTTTCTAACTTTCCCAGCGGCTTTCCGGAATGCGCTGTACGTGGATATGCCCGATCAGGCGAATGGTGGGGCGAATCAGGAATTGGAAACTGCCAATAATGAACAGCCAGATGGCCGCCTTCTCGTGTTCGGGAAACAGAAACAGGACGCTGCCCACCAGAAACCAGATGGCGATCAGGAAATCATTGATGATGCTGAGCACTTCGTAACGGCGCCGTATAACCAGTTCTTCATGGCCTAACCGAAAGGTTAGTGGGTTATCTGTACGGTCTTCAGCCATTACACATCCTGTTTCCGGTGGGTTTGGTGAATTATTGCATGTCTTTGTAGGCTACGTCGGTGCGCGCCGCCATGATGTAATCGTTTTTGTGCAAGCCACCGATTTTATGAGTCCACCAGCGTACGGTGACCTTGCCATATTCCAGAAGGATGGCGGGATGGTGCCCTTCCTCTTCGGCCAGGTCACCCACCTTGTTGGTAAACGCCTGGGCCTGGGCAAAATTCTTGAGCTTGAACTCTCGCTGTAACTGTTCTTCCCCGTCCAGCTCAATCTCCTGCCAGTCGGGTACATCTTTACCCAGGGCTTGCTTCTGATCGGCAGTGACTGTGGGAGCATCTGCGCTGCAGGCTTCACAGCTTTGTTTCGTCAGTTCACTCATTTCAACCTCCATGGTTGATGGCTGTACTACTAAGCGTGGGTTCGTTGTGTGCAGCCATTAAGTATGAGACATCCGGGATAAAATGGGATTGAATGGGACAATGTGAGATGGAGCGAGGCGTGGTGCGGCGTTTGGGCTTAACCAGGGGCACCGAAGCCATGCGCTCGCAAAATGAGACGCCCGGACTCTTTGAGGGTGTCAGGTCAATAGAATTGAGACAAGCCCCGGGGTCGGGTAAATCGTCTTTAAAACTTTCCGAACCATTCTTTAAAAACAACTTGGTGATCAACTGAACCAGGTCTCTAACCTGGGATCGGAGTTGCCTCAGTTCGTCGCGGATCGCGTGGTCTGACTCCCTTCTTCCATAACACCTGGTGTTTTCGCCCTGCCCTTGCTGGTGGTCGCTCTCTCGCCGACCTATGTTGCTGTTTCCGTTCCCTATCACCACAGTGCTGTCGTTGCCTACGCTTATATTTACGCCAGACTTGTTTTTGTCCTGGCTGGATCCGTCCTCCTCAATTACATCTCCAATTTGTTTCAGAAGATCATCAATCATGTTGCCCCTCAAAATGCCTATCAGCGAAATGCAGCCAGCTCTATCACATTGTTTAGACTGGCTTCGTCCATAGGCTCTCCCTGCCTCAAGTAAAACTCGTAAACCAAGCGCACGATGCGTGCGCATGCCTTCGGCGACAGATCGGGCCTGCGCTCATCCAGGAGCTGCAGGACTTTCATCGTCACTTCTTCCAGAGAGCTTAGATCCACCTCACGCAATAGCTCCTGGTGGCTGACAGTATCTGCATTTGCTTCGCGTTCACCGGTGGCAAGCCAAGTAACTGACACATTGGCCGCCACAGACAGCGCCACTAGCTTGTCCGTTCCCGGAACAGACTTCCCGCTCAAATATTTCCTAATCAGACTCTGAGCGATTCCCGTTTCGCGCTCTAAAGAGTACGGCGTTTTCCCATTTAAGGCCTGCCTAAGTCGCTCACTGAATGCGTCAATGTTCCAGCCTGGAACATTGACCTCAGAAGCTGTAGAAGGTTGACGCGTCATACTTGCCCCCAAGTCCCTGATAAGGCTAAAAAAAGAATCATACGATCACCAAAAAGCATCAAAATAGAACATTGACGTGCTTCCTGTGCTTGCAATGATCTCTATAGAGCACTATTATTTGTTCATGTTCAAAACTCACAGGCAAAAAAATCCTGCAAGGGCGTTAGCACATGAACAAACAAATTGAGCCTAAAAAAGCGGCACCAGAGAACTGGCACCGCGCCGATATCGTCGCCGCACTGCACAAGGCCGGATGGAGTCTTCGCAAGCTGGCAATCCACCATGATTACTCATCGCCCACAACGCTGGCTCACGCCTTAGACCGGCCTTGGCCAAAAGGTGAGCGACTGATCGCGACGGCCATCGGTGTCGATCCTGAGACCATCTGGCCCACCAGGTACACACAGAACTACACCCAACCAAAGGCAAAGGATAGCACCTTGCAAGGTGTATTAAACCCACGGTCAAAACAGTGCAAATCACAGGCTGCATAACGCGCCTCCTAAGGTGCTCAGTTATCGCCAGTTTAGGCACGTGGATGTTGAGGCAGCTAGGCCAACAGCAGGCTTTGTTTGGAACAGGTAATCAAGAGGTTTTCTAATGCGCCGTCGGAATTGGAAACGGGTAAACCCAACGTCACTCAGGCATGCCATGGAGCTTTGCCTGGAGCATGGCCGTGAGAAAAAGAACCTGTCGGTTGACCGGGTGGCCGACCTGATGGGCATGGCCTCTAAGTACACCCTCTATAAATGGCTGGAAAATGGCCGCATGCCAGCCGTGATGATCCGGCCCTTTGAACACGCCTGCGGAGCAACCTTTATCACCCAGTACATTGGGACCTCCGCGCAGAAGCTGCTGATTGATATCCCTGCCGGACAGCCTGCCAGCCAGGACGACTTGTTAACCCTTCAGTCCACCTTGAATGACGCGGTAACTCTGCTGGCTCAGTTCTACAAAGGGAACCTGGAAAGTGAGGAAGTGATGGCCGGCCTGACCACTGCCATGGGCCAGTTGGCTGGACATCGTTGTAACGTCGAAAAAGCGCCGGCACCAGAGCTGGGCTTGTTTGTTGGAGGTGACGAATGAGCCAAGACTGGTTTACGGCGAAAGAGTTGGCTGGGCTGAGTGGTATGCCTGGCACTCACAGTGCAGTAGTTCGTCGAGCCAAGCGTGACGGCTGGAAGAGTCGCCAGCGCCGGGCACAGGGCGGTGGCCGTGAATATGCGTTCTCTTCGCTGCCCCTCGAAACCCAGGCGGCCGTCCTAAAGAAATTCGGCTCCAGCGCCAAGGCCGCCACCAAAATCAAGCCAGAAAAGGCCACCAAAACCACTGGCCGAGAGGAGCTCTGGGATCTGTACGAAGCGGCACCCAACACCATGAAGGAAGCCGCGCAGCATCGCCTGGTGGTCATTGAGTCCATCGAGCGCCTGCAGGACAACGGCGCCAGCAAAACCCAGGCGATCCACCAGGCGATGATCACTTACCGGGAGTCACGGGCCACGCTCTACCGCTGGTTGCAGATCGCCAACTCCGTGGAGCCGGAGGACCGGTTGGCCGCACTGGCACCGTCCTACAAACCAGGTCGCCCCCGTGCCGCCTGCGACGAACGGGCATGGGACCACTTCAAGGCCCTGTACCTGGCACCCGAGCAACGCACCGTTGCCCACTGTTATGAGCTGACAGAACAGGCGGCCAAGGCCGAGGGCTGGGACTGGCCACCGCTGCGCACCATAAACCGCCGCGTGAAGGACATACCCCGCCACATCCGGGTGCTGGAGCGTGAGGGCGAGAACGCGCTGCTCCGGTTGTACCCCTCCATGAAACGAACCGTGCGGGACATACACGCGCTGTTCTGGATCAACGGCGACGGCTACCAGCACAACGTATTCGTGCGCATGCCGAATGGCGAGATTGGCCGGCCAAAGACCTGGTTCTGGCAGGACATCTACAGCCGGCAAATCGTTGGCTTCCGCACTGACCAGAGCGAAAACACGGACATGATCCGCCTAGCCCTGGGCGATGTCATCGAGCAGTACGGAATCCCCGAGCACGTCACCATCGACAACACCCGCGCCGCCGCCAACAAGTGGCTGACAGGCGGCGTCAGCAACCGGTACCGCTTTAAGGTCAAGGAAACCGACCCATTGGGCCTGCTGCCGCAACTCGGCATCAAGGTGCACTGGACATCGGTAGTCGCCGGAAAGGGCTGGGGCCAGGCCAAGCCAGTGGAGCGCGCTTTCGGTGTCGGTGGTTTGGGTGACTACGTCGACAAGCACCCGAAATTCGAGGGCGCCTACACCGGCCCCAACGTTACCGCCAAGCCTGACAACTACGGCGAGAAGGCCGTGGACTGGGATGTGTTCGTGAAGACCCTACGCCAGGCCATCACCCAGTGGAACGAAAAGGAGAAGCGCCGCACAGAGATATGCGCCGGCGTGCATTCCTTCAAACAGGCCTTCGAGGACAGCTACCAGCGCAATGCCGAGCACATCCGCCGTGCCACGGCCGCACAGCGCCGGCTCTGGCTGATGCAGGCCGAGTCAGTCCTCGTCCAGCGGGACGCCAGTGTCAGCCTCACGATCGGCAACGGCCCGAACGGCAAGAACCGCTATGGCGCGGACTTCCTGGTGGATTACGCCGGCGAGCGAGTGGTTGTCCGGTTCGATCCAGACAGCCTCCACAACGCAGTGCACGTGTACCGCAATGACGGCCGCTACCTGGGTGAAGCGGAGTGTCTGCACGCTGCTGGCTTTGGCGATACCAGCGCCGGCCGCGAGTGGAACCGCGAGAACAAACGCCGCAGCAAGGCCAGCAAGCAGGCTGCCAAGGCCGAGAAGCGCATGAGCGTTCTGGAAGCCACGGAGTACCTGCCGGAGCCGGAAGACTCGGCACCGGAGGACCAAAGCAACGTGCGCCGGGGCGACTTTGGCCGGGTTCAGAAGGCAGTGGCAGGCAGTGACATCGTCGACCAGCCCTACCAGTCACCGGCGGACAAGTACGGATTCAACGACGCGATGGAGAGACACCTGAAGAAGTTCAAAGGCGAGGCATGAAAAAACCCGGGAGCGGCAACTCCCGGGCTCAAAGTGGCCAAAAGGCCAATCACTTTCAAAGCAAGGCAAGGATAACACATGACACGAGAGCAGCGAAAAAACATGAAAGCCAAACGCAACGAAGCCCTGGCGGATGCCGTCGAACAGATCATTGCCGATGAGAGCTTGACCCAGGCCTCGGTTTCCAAGCTGACCAACATCAACGCTGCCCGCCTTAACCAGTGGTTAAAGGGCACTTACCTGGGCGATAACGAAAAGATCGAACAGGCCATTCAGCGTTGGTTGGACTCCCGCGAGTCCGAGGCAGAGCTGGAAGGCAAGCTGCCGGCGGACGCTGGCTGGGTGCGCACTCCCAGCGCATCCTCCGTGATGTCCGCGCTGAGCTTTGCCCAGATGGCGGGCTCTATCAGTGTTGTGTACGGCGGTGCCGGCATCGGCAAGACCACTGCCATCCGCACCTATCAGAACCAGGCACCCAACGTCTGGCTGGTCACTGCCACACCGACCGTGGCACGGCCGGGCCCGATCCTCACCCGGATTGCCCAGTCCCTCAACCTGCGCACCACCGGTGCCGTCCACGTTGTTGAGAGCAACATCATTGAGCGTGTCCAGGGGACTCGTGGCCTGATCGTTATCGACGAGGCGCAGCACCTGTGCCACCGCGCCCTGGACTCCATCCGCGCCATTCACGACGCCACCGGCGTGGGCATCTGCCTGTCTGGCAATGAAATCGTCTATGCCCAGCTGACCGGTGGTACCCGGGCGATCGGCTTTGCCCAGCTGTTCAGCCGCGTATCCAAGCGGGTTCGCCTGAGCAAGCCACAGGATGCCGATATCGCCGCCATCCTGGATGCCTGGGGCATCACCGACAAACAAAGCCGCAAGTTCTGCCTGGCC
Organism: Marinobacter sp. G5_S1_61_S3; assembly: GCF_054968585.1. Taxonomy (NCBI): domain Bacteria; kingdom Pseudomonadati; phylum Pseudomonadota; class Gammaproteobacteria; order Pseudomonadales; family Marinobacteraceae; genus Marinobacter; species Marinobacter sp. G5_S1_61_S3. The sequence goes on from NZ_JBQKUK010000016.1 coordinate 7,998, forward strand.
ATTGGTAAGCGCCCCGGCGCACTGCGTGGCCTGAGCCAAACGCTGCGCCTTGCCACCCTGTTTGCCAACAACGTGGGCGAGCCCCTGAGCCTACAGATTATCCGCGATGCCTGGACTGACCTTGGAGGTGACCTGTGAGCCGCATGCACCCAACTGCCTACCTGGAACACCACGCCGACGTTTACGCGGCGCACCTGATGCACAAGCACGGAGTCACGCTGGATCAGTATCTGGCGGATCCGGCCAGGTACGAGCACCTGCTGGGTGCTCCATTCCCCCTCACGCCGGCGCAGACGAAGGTGCGTGTGCGGCTGATCCGTCAAGAAGTCCTCCAGGAGCAAGCGGAGGAAATTGCCCAGCAGCTGGACGGCCTGCCACGGAACAACGTGCGGCCTTTCGAGCCGCTGCACCACAAGCGCCACCCTAAACGCCGTGGCATTGCGAGCTGCCGTAATCGCTCGCTGCAACCGACCAAACCACAAACCACATGAGGCAGAGCCCTATGAACATGCAAGCCAACAACCAGGACCAGTTCCGCCGCAACGCCAAGGGTCACCTGGTGCCCGTGGAACAAATCAAGGATATCGACCGGCTGCGTGATGACGTCGTGCAGAAAGTCATCGGCAGGGTCGAGTCTTTGCAGGAAATCATGCGTGATACGAAAGCGAAAATCGCCAGTGAGGTGGAGGCCTTTCTGGAGCTAAGCGCCATGGAGTACGACACCAACTACGGCGGCAAGAAAGGCAACGTCACCCTGACATCATTCGATGGCCAGTACCGAATCGTCCGCGCCGTAGCAGATCACCTGGCGTTCGACGAGCGCCTGCAGGTGGCAAAGGAGTTGATTGACCAGTGCATCCATGAATGGACCGCCGGCAGCAGCTCCGAGGTGCAGGCGCTTGTGGAGCATGCCTTTCAAACCGACAGCGCCGGCAAGATCAGTACCGCACGCGTGCTCGGCCTGCGCAGCCTGAACATCAAGAACGAAAAATGGCAGCAAGCCATGCAGGCGATCATGGATTCCATCCAGGTGACCGGCAGCAAGAGCTACCTGCGCTTCTATGAACGCCAGGGCGAGGATGGCGCTTACCGCCAGATCTCGCTGGACGTGGCCGCGCTTTAGGGGGGCGAGCAATGAAAACGCTTCATATCGAGGACCACGGCCAGGACTTCCTGGAGTGGGACATAGACAACGATGGAATAGTCGTCGAATGCCGCCCTTTTCAAAACGATATCTGGAAGGGAACGCGAGTGATGAGATACCGGCAGGGAGATTGTCCACTGATTCTTCCGGTTGGTTTCGAGGTACCCGTTCTTCTCAATTACCAGATAACGGCGGTTCAGGAGCGCGACTAGTGAACTACTACGAGGCGAAGTTTGCGAGAGAGCGAAAGGAGCGGCCAACCGACTGGCTGATTGTCGAGTCTGGCGCGAACGCTTTCCGGTTACTTGAGATAAAGAGGATTTAGTTATGGCTGACCATGATGAAACGGACACCAATCAGAGCATGAAGGATGAGATGGGCACTAAGGCCACTATAACGATTACGACAGGCCCGGAAGGGTTCGATATCGGCCTCGACTTCCACGGCGAGAAGATGGATCAAGACCCTACAGCGGTTCAAGCATTGGCTGTCGTTGGCCTCAGCGCCATCAAAGACGCCATCCGTGATCACTTCAATGTAACGGAAGAAATAACACACCGAAAGAAACGCGGATAAGCGAAACGCCCTGCGGGGCGTCTGCCAGGCGTGGTTGCCTGGCACTGATGAGCAGCCGAACCGGAGGGAGCTATGGGCCCCAGGACACAGACCACAGAGCTAGGCACCGAACGGCGCTGCACCAAGTGTGACGAGTTCTGGCCGGATGACGCCGAGTTCTTCTACACCAAAAATGGAAAGACACAGCAGCCCTGCAAGGCCTGCTATGCGCAGCTGCCATCCAGGCAGGCCCGGAGGGCGGGAGCGAGAGTATGACGGTCTACGTCGACGATATGTACAAGCACGCCCTGGGGCGCTACGGCCGAATGAAGATGAGCCACATGATTGCAGACACCTCCGAGGAACTGCATGCCATGGCTGCGAGGATCGGGGTTGAGAAACGGTGGTACCAAGGTGACCACTACGATATTGCGCTGAGCAAGAGGGCGCTGGCCGTTGAAGCCGGAGCGGTAGAGGTCTCAATGGTCGAGCTTTCCAGCATGTGCCGGAGGCAGAAGGTTGAGGGCCACTGTGGAGCCCCGAACGATGCCCGCGATTGGTGGGCTCGATATCGCCAGAAACACAGAGAAACCAAAAGCGCTGGAGCGAGAGCATGAGTAAGTGGGAAACACTCGAAGAAAGTCTGTCGGGCGTCTTTTGCCACGCCGCCGCTGTCGCCGATGGCCACCAACTGAAGTTCGTTAAGACGCTCCACAAGGAACGTTTGGTTGTAGAGGTTTACGTTGATGGATGGATCAAGGGCGAATGGACTACAGCCACCGCTGATGGCGAACCGAAGCACCCAGAAGGTCGATTCTGGCGGCCGTACCGTCACCGAGTCTACAAGCTAAGTCAGTACAAAAATCTTAGGAGGGTGTTTGGCAAAAAACGGGCCGACGAAATGACAGCCCTGAAAACGTGCGCCTTCATGCCTTACTGGAACACGCCGAAGAGCCTAGTGAGGCACCTGAAAAAGAACTTCCCGGATCTGGAGATCCTGGACCAGACCGAGGAGGGCCAACTGTGAGGTCTCAGCGCGCACCCTATGAACCGACAGTGGATGAATGGCCAGAAATCTGGGTGATGCTATGCGGCCATTGCGCAAATGCAGGCGGTTGCCAAGTTGTCGAGGGAATGATCGAAATGAAGGAAGGCGGGGAATGGCCCCAGGGCGGCTGGGTTACTGATCCTGGCGCTGGCGTAACTTGCCTGAGCTATACGCCTAAACCTTTGAGGCAGCTGACTGGTCAGCAGCTCGAAGAAGCCAAAGGCCAAGCGGTGCCAATGTGTTCCGGGTGCGCAGCCCAAAAAGGCAGTGAAGCGTCTGTGAGCCTTCACACGCGGCGGGATTTCAAGGCTGCTGTCGAGAGTCGAGCGCTCTTTGTCTGCCACGAGCAGGGCCAAGAAGGCAAGCCATGCGGCGGCTGGTGCAACGCAGTGCAACATGGAAACGGAGATTAAGTGTGAAACACGACAACCGCAAAAAGGTCCAGGCCCAGATCCACATCGCCCGCAAGCAACTGGCCCTGGACGAAGACACCTACCGCCAGATGCTGGCCACGGTTACCGGTGGCAAGCGTTCCTGCTCGGACTGCAATGTGGCGGAGCTGTACAAGGTGCTTCAGCACATGAAGGATCGCGGCTTCAAGGCCCGACCAAAGAAGCGTGTGGCGCAGCACCCAGGCACACCCCACAACCTGGGCCGGGAGCCCATGCTCCAGAAAGTGGAGGCCCTGCTCGCCGAGATGAGAGCGCCGTGGAGCTATGCCGATGCGATCGCAAAGCAGCAAACCGGCATTCCCAAGGTGGCCTGGCTGAAGAAGCCAGAACACCTGCGTGGGCTGATCGCTGCCCTGGACGTGGAACTGGAGAAGCGCCGGCTGCTGGGCTCACTGGAAACGGCCATGAAGGCACGGGCGATGTCGCTCGACGATATCGACAGGTTGCACCCTGAGTTGCCTCAGAACTGGCACAGAACCCGGAAGGTCCTGGTCCGCCTGTGTAATCACTACATGATGCCGGATGCTTGGCTGGAAGCGCACCGGGAGGGTAACAGCCAATGAAGCTAGGCCGCTGCCCCATCTGCCATAGCCACATCCAGCTGGAAGCGTTGATCCAGGACGACGCCGGCAGTGAGCTGCTTGGTGTATTGGCTGGGCTCGGCCGCCCACTGGCCCGGCCACTGGTCCAATACCTGGGCCTGTTCCGTCCGGCCAAGTCGGATCTCAGCAATGCCCGTGCGCTGCGGCTTGCCCAGGAAACCTTGGAGCTGGCAGACCGTGACAGCCTGGTCGCCGCCCTGCAGGACACCATTCGCAGTATTCACGACAAGCGCACCAGAGGACAGGTCCAGCCCCTTAAGAATCACAACTATCTGAAGCAGGTACTGGCCACCGTGGCACCCGAAGCCCGGAAGCCAGCGGCCGAGGCCGACAACCACCGGCCAAACGTGATTGAAAAGAAGCAGGGCCTGGAAGAAACACCGGAGCAGGCGCAGGCCGCCTGGCGCCGTGACTTGATAAAGCGGGGCATCGACCCGGACCAGTTCACCACCAACCGGAAAACCGGAGTTTGACATGACCACCTGGGACACCGACTACTTGCCGCCCTCCCTGTGCGAACTGGTCGACGTGATCGGGCTGCAGGCAGCGCAAAGCCTCGTCAGCGAATACGGTGGCGTGCGGCTGACAGTGCCTACCAAGATGCCGGAGGACCACCCGCTGGCAGAGCTGCTGGGATTGGATATCGCCCGCAAGCTCTCCCACCACTACGCCCAGGAGCGCCTGGACGTGCCCAACGCCAAGGCTGCGATCATGGCTGTGCGCAACCAGAACATGCGCCAGGAACACGCGGACGGCGATTCTGCCCGGGTGCTGGCTCGCCGGTACCGGCTCACCGAGCGCCGGGTTTGGGAGATCCTGTCTGAAGGTGTGCCTGACGATCGGCAGACAGATATGTTTTCGGTGGAATAACTTGAACCCACGTTTTTGAAGGTTGACAATTGCGCCTTCCCTAAACAAAGGATAAGTAATTGTGAAATCAGGAATATATCGTCTTTACTTTCTTGCAATCCATATCGCCTTAGCGCTAGTCCTTTTGAAAAGTGATTTCCTAGAGAAGGTGGACCGAAAATACGATTTTGGTTTCACGCAGAACGAGATAACCGACCACTACCACCGAATGCTGACTTACCATTCACGCATGGACAGTAACGTACCCGAGGGATCGGTAATCTTTATAGGTGATAGTCTTACCCAGGGCTTGCCAGTCTCGGCAGTCGCCGTTCCGTCAGTAAACTACGGGATCGGCAGTGACACTACACTTGGCGTATTGAAGCGAATTCCTGAATATCTTTCCATCAACGAATCAGCCGCAGTAGTTGTTGCAGCCGGGATCAATGACATGAGGCGGAGATCTAACGAGGAAATAATCTCTAACATGGGTGAGATATCAGAGGCTGTGCCCGACTCAATCCCATTGATTTTTAGCGCTGTGCTTCCAATTGATGAGCAACAGAAGGGGCCAGAGAGAGAGGGATGGAACCAAAGAATTGATTCTTTGAACGAGCAGCTGAGTGTTTTTGTGGAGGACGAAGATAATAGATATTTTGTCGACGCAGGTGATGATCTTATCGACTCAGAGCGCAATCTTGCGGACCAATTCCACATTGGCGACGGTGTGCACTTGAGTTCGGAGGGAAACTCTATTTGGATCGAACATCTTAAAGACACCTTGCGATCCAGTATTTAGGTTTTCTGCTTTGAAACGTTAAACGAATACTTTCCTACGCGCGCAAGAAAATTATCAGTTCCTAATAGTTCAGAAAGCCGCCGCAGGAAATCCTCAAAAACCTCAATTTTCACATTCCCAAATGTCTACTCCTGGGGTTGCAGTTTGAAAATCGGCTGTATCCTAATTTTTGAAATACCGAAAGAGAGATGGATACGGCGCGAAATTCGGGCATTGGAAGGGCCTAGAATATTCCCCATTCCGATTCTGAAAAAACGCACTATCCTCTTTTCAAACCGTCAATCACAGGAGAAGTCTATGCCAAAGAACCCAACCCTTCGGGAACTGATGGACCAGCTGCGCGAGCTGCAAGCAGGCCGGAGTGCAGTGACCGATCTGGTTACACCAGGCAGCGACCTGCACGCGGTAGACCGCGACAAGTTCACCGTGCTGCTCAACATTCTGGACCGGGATACTGAACGAGTGTTGGAAGATGTTGACCGCGTTTTACACCCGGATTAGGCGCTGGATAAACGCTGCTCAATCTGTAGTGCTTGCCATGTGCTGGCGTCCTGAGTAATCTTTGGACATTCGTCTTTCAGGGGTGGGCCGCCGCCCCTGAAGGGCTTCAGGCCTAAACCTGACCCTTCCCGCCGCTAATCTGCGGCCATGGATAAACAAACCTTTCTCGACAAATTCCGCGCTGGCCCCTGGCTGATCTTCACCATCGTGATGGCTGCCATCGTCGGCTTCCTGTACCCACACCAACTTGGCGTTCTGCTCTGGAGCCTGACCAAGCTGTCAGCCGGTGCCTACCTCGGCTACTGGATTGACCGCACGATCTTTTACTACGGCCGTCCCGGTGATATCAGGCACGAAGACCTTGAGACGGCGTTACTGATCATCGGCAGCATGATCCGCCGATCACTCATCATGGCCGCAGCCATCCTTGCCCTTGGGTTGGGGGTCTGAACGTGCGTCTGTTCCTGGTGTTAATGCTGCCAATGCTGCTGTTGTCATGCGCCCCGGCGAATGCCCAGCAGGTGCCGGATACCGCCGAGCGTTACCAGCGTGAGCTGACCCGCATAGTGCAACAGGAGCGTGGGTTGGATGGCTCCGTAGCCGTCCACGCAGCACAGATACACCAGGAAAGCGGATGGCGCCCCGGCGTCGACAGCCCGGTGGGTGCCCAGGGTATGGCGCAGTTCATGCCAGCCACTGCCACCTGGATCTCTGAAATATATCCCGACCTTGGCCAGGCCGCGCCCTATTCCCCCGGCTGGGCGATGCGAGCGATGGTCCGCTATGACCTTCACATTATGGAGCGCGTAAAGCCGTGGTACGCGCGCGACATGCCTGAATGCGACCTCTGGGCTTTCACCCTCAGTGGCTACAACGGTGGCCCAGGGTGGGTAAGCCGTGACCGGCGACTGGCCAAGGCCGCCGGTCACAACCCTGATCTCTGGTGGAACCACGTTGAGCACTTCACCAATCGCGCCGACTGGGCAAAGCGGGAGAACCGCCATTACCCACGGCGAATACTCCTGGAACTGACACCGCTCTACACCAGGGCTGGCTGGCAAGGGGGTGATCCATGTTCAAGATAATCGGCAGTGTGGTTATGCGCTGGCTGGGAGGTGGCACGTTGGCCGCCTTGTTGGCTTTGGGCGGTGGCTGGTTGTGGCACGACTGGCAAACCGGCCGGCTGGAAGAGCGCCTGGCCGAAGCGCGCGGAGAATCAATCGACCTGCGCACCAGCGTGAGCCAATGGCAGGCCGAGGCCGAGCGACGAAAGCAGGCATTGGACCAGTTGCGTGAAGACGCCAGAGCCTCGGAGGCGGCACGGCGTGAACTGGAGTACCGCCTGGAAGAGCAGGACGCCGCCTATGAGGCATTGCTTAAGAAGATATCGGCCGCCCCGGAAAGCGAAGACGGGCCGGTGGCCCCAGTGCTACGACAGACACTGGAGGATCTGCCATGAAAATCCTTTCGTTGTTGGCATTGGCGTTTGTCCTGACCGGTTGCGGAACCACGCCCGAGCGGATCCCTGCGCCTGAGCGTATGCCGGCTCCCATCGTCTGTGACCTGAAGCAAGGCATGGTAGAGCCCGAGCCACAACCCGTGCGACCAACCGGCGACTACAGCCAGCGACATGTGAGCGATTACCTGGCCCGCCTGCACCGCTGGGGCTCCCGAGGCTGGGAAAAACTGGCTGCAGCCAGGCAGCGAAACGAACGTTGTAAAGAACAGCACCAACCAAATACCGCCGATTCAGAACGTGAGGATCAGTAGTGGCGATGGATGAGAAAGTGTACGAGCAAGCCCAGGCGCTGACGGAGCGCCTGACGCGGGCCGGTGTTGAGCAGGCCCTGCAGTGTCACCTGGAAGCACCGCTGGAGTCTCATGGCCAGCGCCTTTGCCTTGGTTGCCACGATCACCTGAGCGTTGCGCGCCTGCAGGCAAACCCTAATGCCGTGCGTTGTGTAGAGTGCCAAACCGACCATGACCGCAGGGGGAAGTGATGGATTTGTCGCAGTTTGATTACGACGCTGCTCGGTTCTGGATGGGCTTCATCCAGATTGTTGGCCTAGTGGCGCTGTTTGCTTACACCCACATAAGTAACAAGTCCAAAGCCAATGCCAGTGCAATCAATACCGTACGGGGCGACATGGAAGCCACATACGACCACCTGGAAGAACGGGTGGTCCGCTGCGAGCGCCGGCAGGATGTATTCGAAAGCCGCATGGATGGCGCCCCCACGCATCATGACCTTTCGAAGGTCTATGACCGTTTGAATGATGTGGCAGAGGATCTCTCGGGCGTCAGCGGCCAGATGCGGGCTTTGTCACACCAGCTGTCGATGGTCAACAGCTACCTTCTTAACGCCAAGGGAGACCAGCCTAAATGAGCTACCAGGACTTTCAAACCGAAGGCCGCCGTCTGGGGATTCTCCGCATCCTGTCACGGCGCAACCAGTTCACCACCAACGAGTACAGCCTGAACGATGAACTGGCCGGCAATTATGGCCACATGATCAGCAAGGACCAGTTGCACACCGATCTGGCGTGGCTGGAAGAACAGGGTCTGGTGATCTGTCAGCAGCCCCGTGCAGGCTGGATTGTCACCTCCACCAGCCGGGGCGTCGACGTCGCCGAAGGCCGGGCCCGCGTGCCAGGCATCGCCCGCCCTCAGCCGGGAGTGTAAGCCATGCCGCCGCGCTCAAAGATTTACGATCTGCCCCAGGATCTCCGGGAGGAGCTGAACGAACGGCTGGTCAACACCGGCTTCCAGGATTACGACGGCCTGACCGACTGGCTGGAAGAGCGCGGCTTCAAGTTCTCGAAATCCGCTGTTCACCGCTACGGCCGTGGCCTCCAGGAAGAGTTCGAGGAAGCTATGGGCGACGTGCGCAAAACCACGGAGCTGGCCAAGGCGATGACCGCCGAGAACGAAGACGAGAGCGGCCATTTGATCGACGCCACCGCTCGGATCGTGCAGGACCAGCTGCTACGCATCACCATCGCCATGCGCAAGGCCGAGCACGAACCGGAGAAGGCCGCCAAACACCTGAGCAGTGTGACTCGTGCCCTGGCCGATATCGGCCGGGTGTCCCTCGGGCAGAAGAAGTGGGCCCGGGAACTGCGACAGGAAGTGGCCAAGGAAGCGGCCGACGCGGCGGAAACCAGCATGGCCAGCCAGGGCATGACCCGCGAGTCCATCGACGCAATCAAGCGTGACATCCTGGGGATTGCCCGATGACCACCGCACTGCCGGACTCTGTTCTACTGCCGTACCAAAAGGCCTGGATTGAAGACGATTCAGAACTCAAGATCGCCGAGAAGAGCCGGCGCACCGGCCTGACCTGGGGCGAAGCGGCAGACGCCGTGCTGACGGCCAGCGCCTCCAAGGCCGCTGACGGTACCAACCATTTCTACGTTGGCTCTAACAAAGAGATGGCCATCGAATTCATCGACGCCTGCGCGATGTGGGCGCGGGCCTTCAATAAGGCCGCCTCCACCGTCCAAGAGGAGGTTCTGAAAGACGACGACAAGGACATCCTCACGTTCAATATCCACTTCGCCAGCGGCTTCAAGATCCAGGCGCTGTCCAGCCGGCCCAGCAACCTGCGGGGCCGCCAGGGTAACGTCACCATCGACGAGGCCGCTTTCCATGCGGAGCTGGCCGAAGTGCTCAAGGCCGCTCTGGCGCTGACCATGTGGGGCGCCAAGGTGCGCCTGATCAGCACCCACAACGGGGTGGAAAACCTCTTTAACGAACTGATCCAGGACAGCCGGGCCGGCAAGAAACGCTACAGCGTGCACCGGCTCACCCTGGACGACGCCTGTGACCAGGGGCTGTATAAACGCATCTGCCAGGTGCGCGGAAAGGAATGGAGCGCGGTCGCCGAGAAACAGTGGAAAGAGAACCTGCTGAAGGACACCGCCACCCGCGAGGACGCCCTTGAGGAATACTACTGTGTTCCGAAATCCGGCGGCGGCGCCTACATCTCCCGGGCCCTGATTGAGGCCCGCATGGTGGAAGCCCCCGTGGTGCGGTACGAAGGCACGGTCGAATTCAACGCCTGGCCGGAACATCTGCGCAAGGCCGAGGTGCACGACTGGTGCGAGAGCGTGTTGCTCCCGCTGCTGGAATCGCTGAACCCGGAAAGCCGCCACTGCTTTGGCGAGGACTTCGGCCGCAGTGGCGACCTGACCAGCATCGCGCCGATGGAAGTCACCCAGCAGCTGAAGCGCTGCGTGCCGTTCCTGGTGGAGCTGCGCAATGTGCCCTTTAAGCAACAGGAACAGATCCTGTTCTACATCGTCGACCGGCTGCCGAATCTTCAATACGGCGCCCTGGACGCCCGGGGCAATGGCCAGTACTTGGCGGAACAGGCGCAGTATGAATACGGCTCTCAACGTGTCGAAGCGGTGATGCTCTCGCAGTCCTGGTACCTGGAGACCATGCCCAAATTCAAGGCCGCCTTTGAAGATGACGGCATAGAGATCCCCCGCGACAGCGACGTGCTCGATGACTTGCGAGCCCTACAGGTGATCAAGGGTATCCCCAAACTGCCCGACGCTAAGACCGGCGATGACAAGAAACGCCACGGTGACACGGCCATCGCTCTGGCCATGGCGTATTACGCCAGCTTCCAACAGGGCGCCCTGGAGTACGGCTACGAGGCCATCCGCTCCGGCCCTGACCACAAACACCACCGGCCGGTGCGTGCCACCGCCGGGTTCCGTAACCGAGGAGGACTGCTGTAATGGCCGAATCATCCATTGTGGACGCACACGGCCGTCCGATCCGGAAGGCCGAACTGAAGAAGGAATTGGCCGCGCCCTCGCTGACCGGTGTACGCCAGGTGTGGCACAACGGCATTGCCAGCCACCTGACACCGGACCGCCTGGGAATGATCCTGCGGGCGGCCGAAAACAACGATGGCCACGACTACCTCACCCTGGCCGAGGAAATGGAAGAGCGCGAACCGCACTACGCCTCGGTGCTTGGCACCCGCAAGCGGGCGGTCAGCGGCCTGGACGTGGTGGTGGAATCAGCCAGTGATGAGCCGGCAGACGTGCGCCTGGCAGATGCGGTGCGTGACCTGGTGCGGGATGCCGTGTTCGGGGATCTGATTGAAGATCTGCTGGACGCCCTGGGCAAGGGCTATTCAGTCGCCGAAATCATGTGGAACACCAAGGGTGGCCAGTGGTGGCCACGGGAATACGTGTGGCGAGATCCGCGTTTCTTCCGTTTCGACCAGGCCACCGGGCGAGAGCTGCGGCTGATCGATCCGGACAACGTGGCCCAGGGTGTGCCGCTGGCCCCGTACAAGTTCATCGTGCACCGCCCCAGACTGAAGGCGGGCATCCCCCTGCGCGGTGGCTTGGCCCGCCTGGTGGCGGTGTCATACATGGCGAAGAGCTACACGCTCACCGACTGGCTGGCATTCGCCGAGGTGTTCGGAATGCCCCTGCGCCTGGGTCGTTACAACGACAGCGCCAAGTCGGAGGAAGTGGACATCCTCCGGGCGGCCGTGGCCAACCTGGGCTCTGATGCGGCCGCCATCCTGCCCGAAGGCATGAAGATCGAATTCCAGGAAATCGCCAACACCCAGGGCGGTGCCGATCTGTTCAAGGGCCTGGCCGAGTGGATCGACAAACAGACCAGCAAGGCTGTGCTGGGCCAGACCATGACCACGGATGACGGCTCCAGCCAGGCACAGGCCACCGTGCACAACGACGTGCGGGAAGACATCCAACGGGCCGATGCACGCCACCTGGGCGTGAGCCTTAACCGCGACCTGGTCAAGCCGTTTATCGACCTGAACTACGGCGTGCAGCGCCGGTACCCCAACGTGCGTATCCATGTGCCGGAGCCGGAAGATCTCAAGCAGCTCGTTGCAGCATTGAAAGATCTGGTACCGCTCGGCCTGAAAGTGGAAAGCTCGGTGATCTCCGACAAACTGGGTCTGCCGGATCCCGCAAAGGATGCCGACATCCTGATGCCCGAACAGCAGGTGTTAAGTACCGTTCAATCTGCCAGTAACCAGTCTTTAAAGACCGCTCAAAACCGCGAATCCGTGGTCAACGAAAGCGAGCCGGACTTTGATGCAATCGCCGAGGCGGAGGATGACTGGGAAGTGCAGCTCGCACCGCTGATCGACCCGATCGAACGCCTGGCGCAGCGCGTGACCGAGGAAGGCGGAAACGAGGAAGACTTCCTGGCACGCCTGGGTGAAGTACTCGACGAGATGGACGAGACCGAATTGGTCCGCCGTCTGGCCTCCAGCACCTTCAAGGCCCGGGGCCTGGGCGATGCGAGGGATGACTGATGGCCAACTTTAAGGCCGGCCCGGTACCGCGTGACGCCCTGGCGTATTTCCGCGACAAGGATCTGCGCGTTGGTTTTGACTTCCAGGATGTGTGGGGCCAGGAACACGCCCATTCGTTCACCGTAGCCAAGGCCATGAAGATGGACATCCTGGACGATGTCCGCGCCGGTCTGGACGAAGCGCTGGCCGAGGGTAAGACGTTCCGGGATTTCTCCCGGGAACTGAAGCCCAAGCTCCAGGAGAAAGGCTGGTGGGGCATCAAGGATGAGATCGACCCGAGCACCGGCGAGCGCCGCCGCGTGCAGCTGGGCTCACCCCGCCGGCTGAAAACCATCTACCAATCCAACCTGCGCAGCGCCCGATCGGCCGGCCAGTGGCAGCGCATCCAGCGCACCAAGGAAACCCAGCCCTTCCTGCTCTATGAGCTGGGCCCCAGCGAGAACCACCGGGAAGAGCACGTGTCCTGGGCGGGTACTCTGTTGCCGGTGGACCACCCCTGGTGGCGCGACCACATGACGCCCAATGGCTACGGCTGCAAGTGCCGGGTACGCCAGGTGTCTGAGGTTGAAGCAGAACGCATGGAACGCGAAGGCATCCAGGACCCACAGGCGGAGCTGGAGACAGACCCGGAAACCGGCCTGCCCACCGGCCGGCGCCAACGCCGAACCATGCCAGTGCGCCGTGAGCCACCGCCCACCCGCACGGTCAGCTTCACCAATCAGCGCACCGGGGAGATCATCCAGGTGGACCAGGGCCTACATCCGGCCTGGGCCACCAACCCGGGGCAGGATCGCGTGCGTGTACTCCGGGACCGCATGACTGGCAAGCTGGATACAGCAGACCAACGCCTGGCCCAGGCGACCACAAGAGACGTGATGGACAGCCCCATACTCACCGACTGGGTGCGCCGCCCGGACGGCGAGCTACCCGCCGGCGTCATCGAGCGCCGGGCGCAGACAGCCCTGGGTGCGGACACGCAAGTGGTACGCCTGGCACCTGGTCGCCTGCCAGATCCGGACAGCCTGGCCGTTGAGGATTACCGGCAGCTGCCGGACGTGATCAACCGGGGTATACTGATCGCCCAGGACAATGAACGCCTGTCGGTGTTCCGAAGCCGTGAGGGCGACACCGGTAATCCTTGGTGGCTGGCAACAGTCCGGCGCAGCGGTGACAGCCAGCGCCTATACCTCACCGACTACCGTGGGGCCACCGATGAAGACCTGGAACAGGCCCGCAGCCGTGGCCAGGTGATTCGAGCCTCGGAACAGCCCTGATCTGGTCAACTTTTGTTCACGCCGTAGAACGCCCTCAGAAGCGCCAGAAGGCCGCTAACTGGCATAGAGCTACCATGGCCGGGGTCAAACCCCGTTCGTCGTTTTTAAATGGGCGTTAAATGCGGTTGTGGCGATTGCCAACCAGTGGCCGAGTCCGATAACCTGTTTCCACCGGTACCGCCCTGGTTCCGTTTTCGCTCCCCCTCCTGATTGATTATCCCCCTGAAGCCCTTCAGGCCCGTATCCGCCATGGGCTGTCGCTAGTCTGGCGGCATGGAAAAAACAAACGCACTCCGCTCCGGCCTTGCCAAGGCCCTGAACACCGAACCGACACCGGGCCAACGCCTGGCGCTGAACGTTGAGCTGCCGGCCGGCGAAGTCCCGGAGTGGGTAGAGCTGTTGCCCGCCGGTGAAGTGGTGATGGGCCGTGACGGCCGCGCCTGGCGCAACAGAAACCCCCAGGCCCTCGTAAGCGAGTTTGATAGCCGCAACATGGACCTGGTCATCGACTGGGAGCACGCGACAGAGCACCGCGCCCCGAATGGCCAGGACGCCCCGGCTGCCGGCTGGGTCAAGGAATTGGCAGTACGTGACGGTGCCGTTTGGGGCCGCGTGGAATGGACCGAGAAGGCCACCGCCCAGCTGCAGCGCAAGGAATACCGCTACCTATCCCCAGTCTTTCTGTTTACCCGCGATGAAAACCAGATCGTTCGGCTGACCAGCGCGGGCCTGACCAATCAACCCAACCTGGAGCTAACCGCTCTGAACCAGCAAACCCACCAGGAGGAATTCCCCGTGTGGAAAGATCTGCTTAAAAAGCTGGGTCTGCCAGAGGATGCGACTGAGGCGCAGGCTATTGCCGCCCTCAATCAAATCCAGGCCGACCTGGACACCGCGAAAAATCGGGAGGCCAACCCGAGTCTCGACAAGTACGTGCCTCGTGCCGACTTCGACCAGGCCCAGCAGCGCGCTGCCAATGCGGAGCAAACGCTGAACACCCTGAAGAAGGAGCGCGAGGACGAGGCGATCGAGACAGCCATCAACCAGGCCCTGGAAGACGGCAAGATCGCACCGGCCACCGTGGACTACCACAAGGCACAGTGCCGCAGCGAAGGTGGCCTGGAGCGTTTCAAGACATTTGTTGAAAGCTCCCCGGCCATTACCGGCGACTCCGGCCTGGGTGACCGCAAGGTGCCTGGCGCTGACAAGGCGCTCAACGCAGAGACCCTCAAGATTGCCGGCATGATGGGCAACTCTGAAGAGGACCTCAAGAAATACGGAGAGGTGAACTAATGGCGCTTACTCAAGATCGTATGACCCCGGTTCGCGACGGTGAGGTAATGCCGTACGCGGTCGCGGCCGGGGTGGAAATCTTCCTGGGGGCCCAGGTGGCCGTGAACGCCACCGGCTATCTGGTGCCGGGCTCTGAAGCCACAACCCTGACCTACATCGGCCGGGCGGATGCCCATGTCGACAATAGCGATGGTGCCGATGGCGACGAGACGTGTCTGGTCCGCCGCAATAAGGCGTTCCTGTTCAAGAACGATGACGCCGATCCCGTCGACCAGAGCCTGGTCGGTCAACCCTGTTACATCCTGGACGACGAGACCGTCGCCGGCACGGATGGCACTGGCACTCGCTCAGAGTCCGGTACCGTTCTGGCTGTCGAGTCTGCTGGCGTCTGGGTCGAGTAAGGAGAGCATCAGTGATTGTTAATAAAAGTGCACTCGATGGCGTGTTCTTCAACCTGAAGACCACGTACAACCGCGCCCTCCAGGCCGCCGAGCCGGAGTGGAACAAGATCGCCATGCTGGTGACCTCGACCTCCTCCGAAAACCGCTACAAGTGGATGGAGCGGTTCCCGGCCATGCGCAAGTGGGCGGGTGAGAAGGTGGTTAAACAGCTCAAAGGCCAGGGCTACACCATCATCAACGATGACTTTGAGGCCACCATCGAGGTGGACCGCAACGACATCGAGGACGACACCCTGGGCATCTATGGGCCGGAAGCCGAAATGGCCGGCTACAGTGCCGCCCACTTGCCAGATGAACTGGTGTACGAGGTGGTGAACCTGAGCTTTGTTGAGCTGGGTTACGACGGCCAGCCATTCGTTGACACCGATCATCCGGTGAAGAAGAAAGACGGCACTACCGTCAGCGTGTCCAACAAAGGAACGGCGGCACTGAGCTTCGCCACTCTGGCTGCGGCTCAAGCAAGTTTCGGTGCGGCCCGTACCGCCCTGCGCAAGATGAAGGATGACGAAGAGCGCCCGCTCAACATCAAACCTAACATCCTGCTGGTGCCGCCGGCTCTCGAAGATACGGCCAACGCTTTGATGAGCGTGGAGCGCCTGGAGGACGGCAAGCCGAACCCTTACCGCAACGCGGCGGAAGTGGTGGTGTCGTCTCGCCTGACCTCCGACACGGCCTGGTTCCTGATGGATACCACTAAGCCAGTCAAGCCCTACATCTTCCAGGAACGCAAGAAGCCTGTGTTCGTTTCCCAGACCAACATGGAAAGCGAAAGCGTCTTCATGCAGAAGAAGTTCCGCTATGGCGCCGAAGCGCGCGGCGCGGCTGGCTTCAGCTTCTGGCAAATGGTGTACGGCTCCACCGGCGCGGGCTAAGGCCTGGGCTTAACGTGACCTGAAAATGGCCGGGCCTGTGCCTGGCCATTTTTAAAACCGAACAAGCATTGGGAGGGCACCGTTATGGCTGCCAAAAAAACCAGCACAACGAAGACCACCGAGTCCACCAAGACAGCCACCAAGGCTGCCGAGGGTACGGCGCCCGGGAAGGACAACACACAGACCCAGGCTGCAGACGCGGCTCAGGACACCAACCAGGTGAAGGACGGCGCCGCCGTTAAGGACAGCACCGAGGTGAAGGAAAACACCGAGGTCAAGGACACAGCAGGCAGTGAGCAGGCCACGCCGGCGGATAACGGGGGCGACAATGACAACACCCAGCATCCGCAAGCGCAACCGGAGAACCAGGCAAGCCCGGAGACGCAAACACCGAGCGAGGCAGAAGAGGTCAAGCGCATCGCGGTGAAGGCGATGACGCCCCGGTTCCGCCGTGCCGGCTTCGAGTTTAGCCCACGGGAGCAGGTCCTCGATGTTCGCAAGCTGACCGAAGAGCAGCTCAAGGCCATCATGGAAGAGCCGCGCCTGGCCGTTCGCCCGGTAGGCCAGGAAGACTGATATGGCTGTCTACGCCACGCTCCAGGATCTGATCGACCGCTTCGGTAACGACGCCGTTCTCGTGGCGTCCGATCGGGACCGGGACGGCCAGATGGATACGGACGTTGTCGACAAGGCCCTGCTGGATGCAGACGCCGAGATCGACACCTACGTGGGCCAGCAGTACAAGCTGCCGCTGCCCAAGGTGCCGCGCATCCTCACCAAGCTGGCTGTAGACATCGCCTTTCACGTGCTGTCACCGGAGGCGGACACCGCCACCGAACACCGGCGCGGACGCTACGACAATGCCATTTCCTTGCTGCGCCGGATCGCCAAGGGCGAAGTCAGCCTGGGCATCCAGGAGCAGAGCCCGGTGAGCATCAAGCCACAGATCACCTCACGCACCCGGCGCTGGGGCCGTGACAGGAGGCTGACATGAGCATCAGCCTTCAGTTCAGCCTGGCCAGCGTTGCCCGGCTGCAAGAACGCATTAACCGGCTGGGCGACGTTAACCGGAAGGAACTGCTGGAGCAGCTGGCAGGTGTGGCAGAAAGCCAGACGCGCCGGCGGATCAGCGAAGACAAGGAATCGCCGGACGGCGAACCCTGGCAGGCCTGGAGCGCGGACTATGCCGCCACCCGCCACGGTGGTCATTCTTTACTGGAAGGTGAAGGCGACCTGATCGACAGCGTAACCAGCGAGATTGAGGGCGACGAAGCCCTGATCGGTTCCAACCTGGTGTATTTCGCCATCCACAACTTTGGCGGCACGCCAGACATGGCCCCCGGGCCAGCCGCCATTCCCGCCAGGCAGTCCCTCGGCTTCTCTCCGGACAACCTTGACGAGATTGAAGCGGTAGCCGATCGCTGGCTGGACAAACACCTGGAGGCAGCATGAGCGGCGACATAAAGCTGACGCGGGACGCGATCGTTAACGCCATCAAGACCGCACTGCCGGATCTTTACACCGTCGAGGCTCACGGCGGCCGCTTTGACCTTAAAGAACTGACTCGCTGGAGCAAGCAGGCCCCGGCCGTGTTGGTTGCGGCCGTCTCGGTACCGGCCATCGCAGATGGCCCCACCAACATTGCAGAGGTGCGCTGGGTAGCTTACCTGGTTACGCGGGACACGCCCCAGGCTACCCGGGATGTGGCTGCCCTGGACTTCTCCGAGGCGCTGTTACGCCTGGTACGGAAGAACACCTGGAATCTCGACAACACACAGAACCCTACCCGCGTGGCCGCCGAGAACCTGTACAGCGGCCAGCTCGACCGCCACGGCATCGCCTTGTGGGCCGTGAGCTGGCAGCAAGGCATCAGCCTGCGCACCGCCGACATCGCCGAACTGGCGGACTTCACCTTTTACACCGCCACCCATGAAGTGGGTGACGGCCCGGTCGCCGAAGACCGGGTTGAACTGCCCCAGGAGTAATGACTTTGAGCGCTTTGAAAAAAGAAACCATCTACGTGAAACCCCGTGAAGGCCTGCGCATCCGCCAGGAGAACGGCAAGCCGCTGCCAGCGGACGGTGGCCAGGTGACGTTGAATTCATTCTGGCGCCGCCGCCTGAGGGACCAGGACGTGGTTGCGGCCCAGCCGCCGCGCAAGCCGAAGGCGAAAGCCAAATCCACTGACACAAAGGAGGCATAAGGTATGTCCATCAGTGCCGGTATCTTCAACCAAATCCCCGCTGCCTTGCGGGTGCCTGGTGTGTACATCGAATTCGATGACCGCCTGGCTGGCAACTCGG
Organism: Marinobacter sp. G5_S1_61_S3; assembly: GCF_054968585.1. Lineage (NCBI taxonomy): Bacteria > Pseudomonadati > Pseudomonadota > Gammaproteobacteria > Pseudomonadales > Marinobacteraceae > Marinobacter > Marinobacter sp. G5_S1_61_S3. Next base: position 26,467 of record NZ_JBQKUK010000016.1, read on the forward strand.
CCTTTCAGGGCCGCCTCCTGGTGATTGGCCAGCGCCTGGACTCGGGAGAGCGCGAAGCCCTGGAACTGGAGCGTGTTACCAACGCCGAACAGGCCGAGCGCTATTACGGCCGTGGCTCCATGTTGGCCGAAATGCTGCGCCATTCCCTCAACGCTCAGCCGTACCTGGAAACCTGGGCACTGCCGCTGGACGATGTGGAGGAAGGCTCCGGCGGTGTAAAGTCAACCGGCAAGATTGCCCTGGCAGGTAGTGCAAGCGCCGCTGGCGCGATGGTTCTTTACCTTGCTGGGTATCGCGTTCGTATCGGCGTGGCCGTGGGTGACGATGGCGATGGCATCGCCCAGGCCCTGGTCGATGCCATCAACGCCGACAGCCGTTTGCCAGTAACCGCCACCGTCAACGCCACGGTGGCCTCCGAAGTGGACCTGGAATGTCGCTGGGCCGGTGAAACGGGTGACGATATCGATATCCGCTTTGCCGCCCTGGGCGAGGACCGCATTGCCGGTGTCACGCCCACCATCACAGAAATGACCGGTGGCGCGAGCAACCCGGACCTGGTCGACGCCATCGCAGCCCTGGGCCCCGAGCAGTACAACTGGATTGCCTGCCCCTACACGGACACGGCGAACCTGACAGCGCTCAAGGATGAACTGGATGATCGCTTCGGCCCCATGCGCCAGATCGGCGGCCGCGCTTTCGCCGCTTTCCGTGGTACCCACGGCGAGACTGGCACCTTCGGTGGCAACCACAACAGCCCGCACCTCACCGTGATGGGAACCGGCAAAGCAGTCAGTCCCACCTGGTTGTGGTGCGCGGTGAACGCGGCCGTTGCCGGCCAGGCGTTGGCCACGGATCCCGCCCGGCCGCTGCAGACACTTCAATTGCCGCTGATCCTGGGCCCGAAGGAAGCCGATCGCTTCACCGACACCGAGCGCAACTTGCTGCTGTACGACGGCATCGCTACCTTCAAGGTGGCCAATGACGGTACCGTGAGCATCGAGCGCCAGGTGACCACCTTCCAGGAAACCGACAGCGGCGTGCCGAGCGACTCTTACCTGGACATCAACGTGGCCGAAACCCTGGAGCGGATCCGATACGACCAGCGCGCCCGCATCCTGCAGCGCTTCCCACGGCACAAGCTGGCAGAAGACGCGGATGCCGGTAACTTTGGTGCGGGCCAACCGATCGTCACGCCCAACGTGGCCAAGGCGGAGCTGCTGAGCCTGTACCGGGATTTCCTCAGCCGTGGTTGGGCACAGGATTACGAAGGCTATGCCGAATCCCTGGATGCTGCGATCGACACGGAGAACCCAGGCCGGTTGAACGTCATCGATTCACCCAAGCTGGTTGGCCAGTACCGCATCCACGCCATGCAGACACAGTTCCGGAAGTGAGCCTTTAAGGGCTCCATAAAACCGGTTTGAGACAGGAGTAAACCCGTTATGAAGATCACCGGCAACGTTAATATCCGGGAAGGTGGTGAAGAGCTGCTGACCGACGGCAAGGGCACCCTCAACCCGGGCGGGTTCGAGCGTGAAGCCAAGATGAACGGCCGCAAACCGGTGGGCTATACCGAGAACCCGGTCGCGCCCACCCTGAGCGTGGTGGTGCACCACACGGCAGACACCGACATCGTGCGTCTGTCAAGCCTGACCGAAGCAACCATCCTCCTGGAGACCGACACCGGTCAGACATGGATGTTGCGTGGTGCATTCACCACCTCGCCAACCCCATTGGACGTTGGTAACGGATCGGTGCAGCTTGAGATGTCCGGCCTGGCACTGGAGCGTGTGTAATGGCTGAAGTAACCGTGGAACTGGAGATGGGCCTGGTGGTTGGCGAGAAGACCTTTAAAACCGCCACCATCCGAGAGCTGACCGCCGGGGATATCTTCGACGCTCAGGCAGATTCGGAGCGCGTGGTGGCCACCGAGGAAGGTCCTCAGCTGGTGGCCAGCCCCAGCGCCGTGGGCATTCACACGCTGCGTCGGCAGATCGCCAAAATCGGGGATGTGGAAGGCCCGCTTTCGCTGGGCGAGATGCGCAAGCTGCACCCGGTGGACCTGGAGCTGTTGCACGAAGAGTGCAGCAAACTGGAACAGGCGGTCATCACCTCCATCGCGTCCCGCGAGGTGGCGCAGCGGGGGCGAACTGATAAGGGCCAGGCCGAATCTTGAACGCGTAACTGTGCGGGTCGCCCGGGCCGTTGGCTGGGCCCCGCACGACATTGACCGCCTGCCCCTTCGCCGCCTGATTACCACCCTCAACATCGCGAGCGAATCCCATGAGTGAAATGAAGGCCAGTGTCGCCCTCAACCTAACCGGCAATTTTGAACAACGGGCCGAACGCTACGGCAGGGCCGTGGGGTCGTTCAGCCGCACCAGTGAGCGTCACTTGGGCCGAGTGCGCAGGTCCGCCCAGATGGTCGGGCGCGGCTTGGATGCCATGGGTAACCGCTATACCGCCCTGATAACCGGTGCTGCTGGCATCGGCACGCTGCGTTCGCTCAGCCGCATGGAAGAGCGCTTCACTCGGCTGGGCATCCAGGCCCAAAAGTCTGAAGAGGAAATGGAAGGCCTGCGCCGCAAGATTTTCGAGACGGCCCGGGCCCCGGATATACGCGTTGATCCTTCCCAGATCACCAGCGCCATCGAATCCATCGTTGAAAAAACCGGTGACCTGGAATTCGCTCAGGAGAACATCCGCAACATCGGCCTGGCCATCTCGGCCACTGGCGCGGCCGGCCAGAACATCGGCGAAATCATGGCCGAATTCCAGAAGATGGATATCAGGGATTCGGGCGAGATCCTCCGCGTGCTGGACACGCTCAACCAGCAAGGTAAGCAAGGTGCTTTCACCCTGCAGAACCTTGCATCTCTCGGCCCCCGGGTGGTCACAGCCTACACCGCCATGGGCCGAGAAGGTGCCGGCGCGATCAGGGAAATGGGCGCGGCCCTGCAGGTTATCCGCATGGGTACCGGCTCATCTGAAATGGCTGCTACGGCGTTTGAGGCGTTGCTCCGGACACTTCAGAACGCTGACAAGGTCAAGGCGCTTCAGAAAGGTGGCATCCAGATATTCGACCCGAAGGAACTGGAGAAAGGCCGCCAGGTGTTACGACCCATCAACGAACTGATGGTGGAAATTATCCAGGCGGTGGACGGTCGAACCACTCGGCTTTCTTCAGTGTTCGATGCTGAAGCGATGCGGGCATTTAACGCCGCTGCCGGGGAATTCCAGCGCACAGGCTCTGTGAGCAGCCTGGCGAAATTTATGGAAGTTCAGGGTGATGGCGCCACCACCATGAATGATTCAGCCAGGGCTGCAGACACCATGGCCGGCGCTATGAGAAACCTCACCTCGGCCTGGACCAATTTTGCAGACGACAACATGACTGGCGCTGTGCAGTCGGCGGCAGACGCACTTAATAGCCTGGACCAGGAAACGGTGGACCGTTGGCTCAAGATTGGCGGCATCGCGCTTGGAGGCCTTGGTGTTGCAATCGGTGGGCGGTTCCTCGGAAAGCTTGGCTCCGACTATTTGAGTGCCGGTAGGAAGGTGCTAGGACGTGGCCGTGGAGGTGTTGGCGGAGCACTCGGAGGCGCCGTTTCTGGCGTCTCCCCGATTCCTGTTTACGTTGTTAATAACCCAGGCATGGGCGGCCCGTCTGGAAGTGGCAGGCGTGGCCCACGCGGTGGCGGCGCAGCTGCTCGCTCTCGGCGGATCTTCAACCCCATGCGGAACCTGGGCCGTGCCCCTGTTGGTTCTATAGGTGCGCTTGGCGCGGGCGCGATCGGTACTGCCGGCCTGGCGGTTGGTGCTGCAGGAGCCGCTGGCTACGGCGTGGGAACTTTGATCAACAAGACGCTGATCGACGGCACGGAAACTGGAAGGAAGATTGGCGATTCGATTGGTGAGGCAGTCGCCAGGACGCTTGCATTCTTCGGTAATGATGAGGCTCAGAGGGCTGTCGAATACAACGACAGACGGGATGCCGGCACCCTGAAAATAGAGGTTAACCAGGAAGGCCGAGTTACTTCTGTCACGCCCGCGCGGGGTGACAACGGTCCTGACATGGATGTCGACCTCGGCATGTCCTACGTGATGCCTTGATGTCCACCGCACAACATAAGCAAAGAGGTTCCCATGCCTTGGTCTGATCGTATCGGCGAAGCCGTCGCCACCTTTCGCGGCATAGAGATTTACCTGGAACGCACAAGCCAGGTACCGGGCAGGCGTGTTGAGGTCCACGAGTATCCACTGCGGGACCAGCCCTACGCGGAAGATCTCGGCCGCAACAAACGCGAATGGCAGATTGAAGGGTTTCTGATCGGCCCGGATTACGATCTGTCCCGGCAACGCCTTGTCGACGCAGCCGAAACACCAGGTGCAGGTGAGCTGGTGCATCCGTACTACGGCACACACCAGGTGGTCCTGGTTGGTGGAATGCGGATCCGCGAGAGCACCCGCGAAGGCGGTATCGCCCGTGTATCGTTCACTGTCGTTCGTGCTGATGACGAGCCGCGTCTGCCTCGTGTCACCCAGGATACTCAACGCCAGGTGCAACGTACCGTTGCCGAGGCTGAACAGGCTGCCCTGGATGACTTCGAGGAAAACTTCAACGTGCTGGAGCTGGCCACCGATCGGGTGGCTGCCATCGAGACCGGCCTTCAGAACGCCCTGCGTGGCATCGAAAGCACCGTGGGCGATGTCACCCGCCCGATATCGGAACTGATCCGCAGCCCGGCCGAGCTGGGCGCCCAGATTCTGGAAAGCATTGCCACGGTTCGTGACCTGGTGAACGAGCCGGGCCGCGCCCTGGGTGTTTACGATGACCTGTTCAGTGCCGGCGACGAACCGCCCGTGACGTCCCCACTGGATCCGGTACCGCGTCAGCTGCAGATGGCGGCCATCCGTGCCGGCAACAACCTGGTGCGCCGTGCGGCCGTTCTACAGTCTGCTCAAGTGGCAGCCGCCACGGACTGGCTGGCAGCGGATGATGCCATTGCCGCCAGGGACACCATCACGGCCGGCATCGAGCTGCAGCTGACCTCGGACAACATCCCTGCCAATGACGTCTATGCAAGCCTAACGGCCGTGCGTGCGGCGGTTGTCCGGGATCTGGAGCAGCGCGGGGCCCAGCTTCCCCGCCTGCGATCGGTGACCCTGCAGCAGCCCCTGCCAGCCCTGGTGGTGGCACAGAAACTCTACGGGGACGCAAGCCGGGCCGATGCAATTATCAGCCGCAATCGGGTAGCACACCCGGGCCGGGTACCGGCGGGTGAGGCGTTGGAAGTACTGGGGGAGTAAGGAAACAAGGCTGAAGGGCTTCAGGCCCAAGGCTACTGCGTGATCAGGCCACCATTAAACCTACTCTACGGGCTGATTACCAGAGTTTTTTGAAGGCCCCCGGCGACCAGCCCGCGCCGGGGGTCATATGCAAGCGGGCCTTATGTCTTCACTGGTTGAACTTCTCATTGACGGTAATCGACACGGCGGCTGGACCTCCGTGAATATTCGCCGTGGCCTCAACCAGGTGGCGGACCGTTTCGAGCTTTCCCTGACTGAAAAGTGGAGCGAATCCGCGGAGCCCGCACCGGTCCGCAGCGGCGCTGAATGCCAGGTGTTTATCGATGACGATCTGGTGATCACCGGCTACGTCGATGAAGTACTTCCCGCCTACGATGGCAATCAGCACAGCCTGGTGGTCAGCGGCCGGTCAAAGACCGCCGACCTGGTGGACTGTTCCGCACGGCGCAAGACCTGGAGCAAACCCCGCAAGCTGGAAGCCATTGCCCGTGAGCTGGCCGAGCCGTTCGGTATTGAGGTGGTGGTGGAGGCAGATACCGGTGCGCCCATAAAGGCACCCGCCGTTGAGGCTGGCCAGCCGTTTTACGAAGCCCTGGAACAAATGGGCCGGTACCGGGCGGTGATCTTTGTGTGTGATCCCCAGGGCCGCCTGGTGATTACCAAGCCACCCCGTGGCCGCATCGACACAGCGTTGGCCCTGGGTGAGAACATCCGCAAGGGTTCCGGCCGCTTCTCGGTTCGTGACCGTTTCTCCGAGATCATCGTCCAGGGCCAACAACCTGGTGATGACCTGCTTTCAGGTGAACAGGCCTCCAGCCCGGAAGGCACGGCCACCGACCCCGTTATCCGATTTCGCACCCAGGTGATCGTTGCCGATACGCCAGTCGATAAGGCCGGCTGCCGGCAGCGAGCCGAAACCGAAACCCGCCGCCGTCGCGGCCGTGGCCGTGGGCTGACCTACACCGTGGCCGGCTGGCGACATGATAGCGGTCTGTGGACGCCTGGCTTTGAGGTGTCCGTGCGCGACCGTTGGCTGGGCATCCAGGACGACATGATCATTGAAGGCGTTCAGCTTGTGCTGGATGGCCAGGGTGAGCGCGCCGAGGCCCAGGTGGTTCCGCCATCTGCCTGGGATCTGACCGCAGAGCCGGAGCCGGAAGAGGAGGAATCTGTATGGGGATGAGAGACATCGTCCGCCTGCTGGCTCCCGTCTGGCGCCGCCTGCGCCTGATCGTTTCCCGGGGTGTTGTGCGGCTGTCTGACGACGGCCGCAAGCTCCAGGTGGTGCAGCTGGACCTGCTGGCCGGTGAGGCAGCCGCAATGGAACGGTTCCAGCAATACGGTTTCACCTGCCGGCCGCTGGACGGTGCCGAGGCGATCGCCCTGGCCGTCGGCGGATCCCGTGGCCACCTGGTGGCCATCGCGGTGGACGATCGCCGGTACCGGATGAAGAACCTGCAGAACGGCGAGGTGGCCCTCTACACCGACGAGGGGGATTACATCCACATGAAGCGCGGCCGCATCGTGAAGGTGAACGTCGGCCAGGACCTGGAAGTGGTTGTGGGCAACAACGCCAACGTGACCGCCGGCGGATCCGTCAACGTCGATGCCGCCACCAAGATTGCGGCCACTGCGCCGCAGATTACTGGCCAGTGTGATAACGCCACGGTGGCCGCGACTCAGACGGTCACCCTGGACACGCCACAGGTCACCATCACCGGTGCACTGACTGTGCAAGGGGCAATCGTAGGACAAGGCGGAATGGCAGTCAGCGGCGGCTCCGGCGCTTCGGTTGCCGGCAACCTCGGCGTTACGGGGGGCGATGTCACGGCAGACACCATTTCCCTGAAAGGTCACACCCACCCTGGTGATTCAGGCGGAACCACGGGGCCGGCGCAATGACCGATATCGCACTTCAGCCAGGCTTTGACGGCCGCATCGACATCCAATTGAACAATGGCGACCTGGTCGCAGACGACGGCCTACGCACTGCTGTGGTCCTGTCCCTGCTCACCGATCGGCGAGCGAATCCCGGCGATGTCCTACCAGACGGCAGTGATGATCGGCGCGGCTGGTGGGCAGACATGCTGGCCCGGGCCGGTGGCGATCGCTTTGGATCCCGCCTGTGGCTCCTCTCTCGTGAGAAGAACCTGGCCGAGGTTCGGCGCCGGGCAGAAACCTACGCCGCCGAATCCCTGGAATGGCTCCGCGAAGACGGAATCGCCAACAGCATCGAGGTGGGAGCAGAAACGGTGGCCACCGATCGCCTGGGTTTGAAGATCCGAATTATCCGCACCAATGGCCAAGCCATTGAAGAGCGCTTTAACAACCTTTGGGAGAGCCTTTAAATGCCGTTTGAACGTCCGTCACTGAGTGAACTCCAGGAGCGCATCCGTGCCGATATCCGCGCACGTCTGCCTGGCGCTCAGCCGGAACTCCGGCGCTCCCTGCTCGGCGTGTTGGCCGACATCGAGGCCGGCGGCATCCACGGGCTTTATGGTTACCTGGATTTCCTTGCCACCCAGCTGTTCCCAGACACCGCTGAGTCCGAATACCTGCAGCGCTGGGCACGTATCTGGCGCGTGCCAGCAGTCGACCCAACAGCGGCTACTGGCGATGTGACCTTTGCAGGCAATGATGATGTCGTCATTCCCCAGGACACCCGCCTGCAGGCCAAGAGCGGCGCCGAGTACCTGACCGATGAAGCGGTAACCATCGCCGGCGGTACCGCCACGGTTTCAGTGACGGCCGCAGAGACTGGAGAAGACGGCAACCAGGACGCCGGCACCGAGCTGGAGTTGGTCAGTAGCCCCTCAGGCGTTGAAGGTACCGCTACTGTTGGTGCTGAAGGCCTGACCGGAGGTACCAACCCGGAGACGGAAGAGCGGCTGCGTGAGCGACTCCTGGCCCGCATACAGCGTCCGCCGCATGGCGGCAGCAAAGATGATTACATCCAGTGGGCACTGGAGGGCCACCCGGACGTTACCCGGGCGTGGGTCTATCCCAACGAACTGGAGAACGGATCCGTCACCACCCGGATCATGACCGATGAGGCCACGGCCGATGGTACACCGACAACTGAGGTTGTCGACGCAGTACTGGCATACATCGAATCAGTGCGGCCGGTGGCATCGGTGCCTTATGTGATCGCGCCGGTAGCGGTACCGCTGGACCTAGAAATAACGATCGTCCCGGATACCCAGATCGTCCGTGACCGGGTCGAACTGGCCGTTCGGGACTACCTCCGCCGTGATCCAGAACCAGGCGCCACCATCTACCTCAGTCAGCTGAACGGGATCATCTACGTGGCTGCTGGTGAGAGCCGACACACTCTTGTTAGCCCGGCGGTTAATGTCACTCACCAAACCAATGAAATCGCGACGCCAGGGGTGTTCACATGGACCGCCTAAGTGCTGACCAGTACCGCAATCAGCTGACGTCACTGGCTCCGCCCGGCAAGGCCCTTCCGGAGCAATCGGATAGCAATTGGCAGCAGTTGCTGCAGGCTCTGGCGGAAGAGTATTCCCGCCTGGACAGTCGTCTCCACGAACTGGTCAAAGAAGGCAATCCAGAAAGCACCAATGAACTGCTCACTGACTGGGAGCGCCTCCTGGATCTGCCGGGCCCGTGCGACACCTTGCCCGAAACTATCCAGGAACGACGGCTGGCAGCCCACGGCAAACTCATCCGAGTAGGTGGGGCCAGCCCGGCCTATTTCATCGAGCTGGCCGAAAGCCTCGGCTACCAGGTAACGATCACCGAATACCGTCCCTTCAGGGCAGGATTCTCAGCTGCAGGCGATAGCCTGACCAACGATGAATGGCTTCACCACTGGATGGTAAATGCGACGGAAACCGCCGTAGTCGAATTCAGCGCCGGCCAAAGCGCCGCCGGCGAACCAGTGCGCAGCTGGGGCGAAGACCAGTTGGAGTGCCCAGTAGAGCAACTCAAGCCAGCGCATACCGTTGTTAACTTCAGTTATGGGGAATAAAAATGTTTCGTATTGATGGTCCAGGAGCTACGAATGACAACAAGTTCACCGAGGGCGATCCTTCAGAAGGCGCTCGCGCAACGGTTGTTTCAGCTGAGTGGCTCAATGCGGTCCAGGAAGAAATCGCTAATGCTATCGAGGCGGGAGGTCGAGAGCTAGATAAACAGGACCCATTTCAGTTGGCGGATCTTCTTTCTGGTCGCGTCATTGCTGTTGATAGTGTCGCGGCAATGACAGCGATTTCTTCACCGGTTGACGGGTGGCATGTAAGCCAGGCGGGCAATGAGCCTGCTATTTGGGCATTTGATTCCCAGGACCTTTCAGCTGAAGTCGTGAGTGAGCCGGAGATATACAAAGCTCCTGACGGAGAGGACGGCGAATCAGGTGCTTGGGTGCGGCAATGGGGCTATGAGGCCAGTCTAGCGATCGAACCCAACAGCGGTACCGATTTTAATGATGTGGATGAAACAGGTTTCTATAAAGTTCCCGCAGGTTCCACAAATGTTTACTACGAGCCCGGCACTGTCATCCATGTTGAACGAGAAACCAGCGGCGCCTCTCAGCTCAATTTCGCGCTGGAATCTAGCGATCTAGCAGTTCGCTCTCGAAACTCCGCCGGCGTTTGGCAGCCTTGGGTTTCCTTGACGGGGTCTGGTCCTTCAGGCGGTTTCAGTGTTCAGTTGGACGAAAACGCTTATGGGATCAGCAACGGCGATTCGATCTCTCCGTTCAGTGGCGATACGGGCAGCCTGTCATTAGGCACGGGCGAACTGGAGCTAACCGGCGCCGGTTCTTCGGTTTACTTGCCCATTCGTGCCGTGGGTAACGAAACGCTTGTTTGTTACGGGTCTGTTCGCTCCGATGTCACGACAAACTGGACGTCGGTTCGCCTGAACTACGAAGATGGCGGCAACGCCATACTGTTTTTTAATTACAACGGCGACACAGAAAGCCGAGAGGCCGGTACCCTGTCCATAATCACCCGAGATGCTGGGGGCACCATTGTTTCATCTAGCGTGCTTCTTACGGGTCAAGACTTCACAGGCGATTTTAAGTTCGTAATCGACTGGTTCAAAGCCACCTCGACGGGTTCGGCGTATGTCAGCGTTTACGACGATAACGGCGCCGATCTTGTTTTGCTTGGTTCGGCAGCAGTTCATGACGGAACGACCCAGAGCCCGATAACCGAGCTGGCCGTCAGAACCGACAGCACCGCTTATAGCGGGACGGCCTTCATCCAATACCTGCAGGCAAGCCGCCCCAACTTTACTTCAATTGGTGATAGTGTTTGTGCGGGTCATAATGGCTACGACCCCGACCCTTCGTTCTATGCAGGCGTGGACAACTACCAGAGTTCGTGGCAGTCGCACCTTAGAGCCAGCTTGAAATCCAGCTTCCCGACGCTTCGCAACAATTTTGTGGCTAACCACGGCGTGGGCAGCGAGACTTCCACGGACATAGTAAATCGCGTTGACGAGGCGCTAGTTGACGGGGCTAAAGTGTTCATCAACGGGTCGGCACATAACGACTTCGGAGCCAATATTTCTTACGGCACGCGCAACGACAACATCGGCCAGACTTTAGCTCGTGCTAAGAACACCGCCGCCTTGGTTGTCAACCTGGGGTGCGTAGTGCCTAACACGCGCTCTGGCAACTATCCGTTTAGCGCGGAGTACTTCGACTACTGGAACCGGAAGTACAGCAACTTCAGGTCGGCTGATATTTTTGTCGACATTATGGAAAGTGGAATTCGTGAGCCCGGCGAGATATATGCGGCCCTGTCTTTCACGTTGGATCAGATTCACCCCAACGTTTCTGGTTATACGCTTATAGGGCAGTACATTGGAGAGCAAATTGCACCGCTGATCGAGATACAATAACTCTTTGAGATTCTAGTGGCGGAGCGTAAGGCGTGTACTCTGATTCTCCTCACCTGCCATGTCTCATTTATTTTGTTCTTCTGTCCCACGTCTTTTGGCGCGCTACATTCGTTCCGCCACATTATCAACCCACTGCTTGAAATCCTGTCTTTTTCAGAATACTGTATATTTAAACAGTATATAGAGAACTTTCCATGAGCGAGATTCTGAATACGCTGATGCAGGACGACCGTGTGTGGCAGGGTCAGCACCATACCCGCACTGGTCGGCCAACGGAGCCAACCGGTTACCAGGTGCTGGACAACCAGCTCGGCGGTGTTGGCTGGCCCCGTGGGGCGTTGAGTGAGTGCCTGCTGGATGAGCCCGGCATTGGTGAGCTGCACCTGCTGCTCCCCCTGATGCAACGGCTTTCTCAGGCAGGTAAGACCGTCTTCTGGCTGAACCCTCCCCATACACCCTACGCCCCTGCCCTGGCCCGCGAAGGGGTCAATCTGGATCAGGTCATACTGATCAACACCGAAGACGATGGCGACTTCCTGTGGACACTGGAAAACTGCCTGCGTTCACCGGTCACCGGCTTGGTGATGGCCTGGCCCGGAAAACTGGCTGCCCGTGACATACGGCGCTTGCAACTGGCTGCGGAGGCCGGCAGCAATGTGTGCGTGCTGTTCCGCGAACGGCGTCATGCCGAACAGAACTCCCCGGCGGCGCTACGCCTGGATCTGACGGCAGGAAGTCAACAGGCGCTCAAGGTCAATGTTCTGAAACGTCGCGGCAGTTGGCCCGGCCAATGTTGCTCCGTAGCCATGTCTCACCGGGCGGATCTGGCCTTCCGGGAAGCCCCCCGGGTGGTCCAGGGCCCCTGGGCCGGCAAGACCGGGTAAGGCGTATCATGCTCTGGCTGTACCTGCATTTTCCTCACCTGTTGCTGGATCATATTCGCCGCTCCCGCGAAAACCAGGGGGCGCTGGCTGTTGTGGAAGGCTCCGGCCAGAAGATTATCCAGGCCTGCCCGGAAGCTTATGCCCAGGGAGTACGCGCTGGCATGCGCCTGAAAACCGCTATCAGCCTGGTTCCGGAGCTGCGTATGCTCAGGGCGGACCACCAACAGGAAGCCCGGATACTGGAAGACCAGGCGCGCTGGCTATACCGGTACGCGGCTCATATCGTATTGGTACCCCCGAATGGCCTGTTGGCGGAAGTGGGCAGCCTGCAACGGCTTTACGGTGGGCTGGCAGCCGTCTGGCAAACGGTGGAACAGGGGCTGGAGGAACGCCAGCTTAACGCCTGGACAGCCATCGGCCACACACCACTGGCCGCCCGACTGATTGCCCGGGCCGGCAAGGGCGAGTGCACGGCGGACAAAGGCCATATCCTGCGTACACTGGGGCAGATGCCCCTGCTGACGGCAGAGTTCGATGACAAAACCTGTACCCGTCTGCAACGGCTCGGCCTGAACACCCTGGATGAGGTCTTCGCACTGCCTGCCAGTGAACTGGCCCGCCGTCTGTCGCCGGAAACCCTCGCGTATGTGCAGAAAATCCAAGGTAACCGCGCGGACCCACAAACACCCTGGCAACCGCCCCACACCTTTCGCCAGCAGGCGGATTTTGTGCAGGAGATTGAGCAGTCCCAGGGCCTGCTGTTCCCCCTGCAGCGCATTCTGTCAGAACTCGAGGAAGACCTGTGCTGGCGACAGCAGGATACCGACAGCCTGCTGCTGGTCCTGCAGCACCGGCATGAGGAGCCTACCCGCATTCGGGTTCGCACCTCCGGCCCCGAGCATCGGGCCGAAGCATTTCTGAATCTTATCCGCCTACGGTTTGAGCAGCACCCGTTAAGGGCTCCGGTGGTCTCATTAGTGCTGTCCGTTAAACGCTTCCTGGGGCGGGAAGCGGCCTCTGGCCAGGATCTTCTGGGTGAAACGCAGGATCTGAACGAAGCCTGGCACACCCTGATCAGCCGTCTGCAGGCACGGCTTGGCGGACATTCATTACGGCAGTTATCGCCGCAGGCGGATCACCGGCCCGAACGGGCCTGGTCGGCCTCCGAAGTGCAGCGGAAAAATCATACCCGCCTCCCTTCTCCCGACCAGTTACCCCGTCGTCCTTTATGGTTACTCAAAGGGCCACAACCGCTGGCCGAAGCTCCGACCATGTGGTTTTCGGGCCCGGAACGGATCAGTGGAGGTTGGTGGGATGGCCAGCGGGTTCACCGGGATTATTACATTGCCGAGCTGTCCACCGGCCAGCTTGCCTGGGTGTTCCGGGATGTGCGGGATGGCTGGTTTGTGCATGGCTGGTTTGGCTGATGGACAACTTCAGCTATGCCGAACTCTTCTGCTTCAGCAATTTCACCTTCCTGACCGGGGCCTCACATCCCCATGAACTGGCCGAGCAAGCACTGGAACTGGGCTACTCTGCACTGGCCATCACAGATGCGTGCTCAGTGGCTGGCATTCCTCGGGCCTGGGCCGCACTGAAAGACAGCCCGGTAAAGCTGATCACCGGCAGCTGGTTTGAACTTGACGATGCCCCACCCGGAGCGGTTACTCCCCGCTTCATCCTGCTGGCCCGCACCCGTAAGGGTTATGGTCAGCTTTGCCAGTTGATCACCACTGGCCGACGGCAAGCGGAGAAAGGCCAGTACCGGTTATTCTTCCGGGATATCGAGACCCATTCCCTGGACGATTGTGTGTGCCTGTGGCTGCCACCCTCACCCACTGTTGCAGATGCAGACCAGGCCCTGGCCTGTGGTGAGTGGCTTCAGCGCCTGTTTGAGCCGAATCTCTGGATAGCCGCAGCCCGCACTCTTGAATCCGGAGAGGAGCAGCAACTGGCACGGGCACGCTGGCTGGCAGGCCACCTGCGTTGTCCGATAGCCGCCACCGGAGAGGTGCACATGCACAGTCGCGAGCGGCAACCGTTGCAGGATGTGCTCACGGCCCTGCGCAACCACACCAACCTGGAGAACGCCGGCCATTGCCTGTTCCAGAACGGGGAGCGCTACCTTCGACCATTACCGGTTCTTGATCGCCTGTTTCCGGAAGCCTGGCTCAGGGAAACCCTGGTGATTGCAGAGCAATGTACTTTCGAACCGGGTAGCTTGCGGTACGAATACCCACCGGACCTGGTGCCGGCCGGAACATCGCCAGCGGCCTACCTGAAACAACTGACCCACGACGGTGAACGCCGGCGATACCCAAACGGCACGCCACCAAGCGTTCAGAGGCTGATACGCAAGGAACTAGGCCTGATATCAGAGATGAAGTACGAGCACTACTTCCTCACTATTCAGGATATAGTCGCCTTCGCCCGCAGCAAAGGCATCCTGTGCCAGGGCCGCGGGTCGGCTGCCAACTCTGCCGTGTGCTATTGCCTGGGCATCACCGAGGTCAACCCGGCCCGTGTGGAGTTGCTGTTCGAGCGTTTCATATCAAAGGATCGCGGTGAACCACCCGATATTGATGTGGATTTCGAGCATGAACGGCGGGAAGAAGTTATCCAGTACATCTACCGGCGCTACAGCCGGGAACGCGCAGCCCTGGCCGCCACAGTGATCCGCTACCGGCCGCGCAGCGCCATCCGGGATGTGGGCAAAGCCCTGGGTTTTGATCCCGCCATGGTGGAACAGCTTTTGGAAGGCATCGATTGGCGGGACAAGGCCAGCAACTGGCGCCAGCAGATTCTCGACAAACACCTCACCCGCAACCCGAAAGTGGCCGACCAGTTCTTTACCCTGGTGAATACCCTGTTGGGCTTCCCCCGCCACCTGTCCCAGCATGTCGGTGGTTTTGTCATCAGTGCCGGGCCATTGGCCGAGTTGGTACCGGTGGAGAACGCCGCCATGGCGGACCGTACCGTCATACAGTGGGACAAGGACGACCTGGAAAGCCTGGGCCTGATGAAAGTGGACGTGCTTGCCCTGGGCATGCTCACGGCCATCCGCAAGGCCCTGGATCTGATCAGTGAGGAAAAGGGTGCTCCTTTTTCCATGCAGGATATTCCCCTGGAAGATCCCGCCACCTATGCCATGTTGCAAAAAGGCGACAGCATCGGTGTTTTCCAGGTGGAATCCCGTGCCCAGATCAACATGTTGCCGCGTCTGAAACCGGAAAAGTACTACGATCTGGTGATCGAGGTGGCCATCGTCCGCCCCGGCCCTATCCAGGGTGACATGGTTCACCCCTATCTGCGTCGCAAGCATGGCCTGGAGCCGGTGGACTATCCCAACGACGCTGTACGGAACGTTCTGGAGCGCACCCTGGGTGTGCCTATTTTCCAGGAGCAGGTGATCAAGCTGGCCATGGTGGCCGCTGGCTTCTCTGCCGGTGAAGCCGACCAACTCCGCCGTGCGATGGCTGCCTGGAAGTCTCACGGCGACCTGACGCCATTTCGGGACAAGTTGATCAACGGCATGCTGGAACGCGGCCACGATGCCGATTTCGCCGAACGGTTATACCTGCAAATCTGCGGGTTCGGTGGTTACGGTTTTCCCGAATCCCATGCCGCCAGTTTTGCGCTGCTGGTGTATGTGTCCTCCTGGATTAAACGCCACTACCCAGCCGCTTTCTACTGCGCCCTGCTCAACAGCCAACCCATGGGATTCTACTCACCGTCCCAACTGGTCCAGGACGCCCGTCGTCATGACGTCACCGTGCTACCACCGGATGTAAACCACAGCCAATGGAATCACACCCTGGAGCCGCCCAATCGTCATTTACGTCTGGGGCTCAGGCTCATACAGGGCCTCTCTGCCAGCGGCGCCGAGCGCCTTTACAACAATCGCCCGGCTGAAGGTTACCGGTCCACCGCCGAACTACGTCACCTGGCCGGCCTGAACCAACGCGACATGGAACGGCTCGCAGGCGCTAACGCCATGCCAACGTTTACCACTAATCGCCATCAGGCTTACTGGCAACTGCTTGAGCACGAACAGCCCGCGGAGCTCTTTGCCAAAGAGACAGCGGCTCATTACCAGCCAGAACACTGTTACCAGTTGCCCGAACCCACGGAAGGCCAGAATGTACTGGCCGACTACGCCAGCCAGGGCCTGACCTTGCAGCGCCATCCCCTGGCCCTGCTCCGGGAACAGGGGCACCTGAAGTTCTGTCTCAACGCTGAACAACTCAAGAATATCCAGCCTGGCCGACCGGTTCAGGTTGCTGGCCTTGTCACAGGCCGCCAACGCCCCGGCTCCGCCTCCGGCGTCACCTTCGTTACCCTGGAAGACGAAACCGGAAACGTAAACGTGGTGGTCTGGCTGGAAACCGCACGGCGGCAGCGCAAGCCGTTGATAACGGCCCGGTTGTTACATGTGAAAGGGATTCTGGAAAGAGAAGGCGATATTGTTCACGTGATGGCAGGAAGGCTGTCGGATTTGAGCCATCTGATTCAGACGTTACCGGTTAATTCCCGGGATTTTCATTGATGAAGCACCATTGCGGAGGCGACTAAAACAAGAAAGCCCCGCAAAAGCGGGGCCTTCTCTCAGGTGCTGAAGTGAAACAATCAGCTAAGCAGCTTGATCATCACACCTGCAGCCACCGCAGAGCCGATAACACCGGCCACGTTTGGCCCCATAGCGTGCATCAGCAGGAAGTTCTGCGGGTTGGCCTCAAGGCCGACCTTGTTGGATACCCTTGCAGCCATCGGCACCGCAGACACACCAGCGGAACCAATCAGCGGGTTGATAGCTTCCTTGGTGAAGCGGTTCATCAGCTTCGCCATCAGAACACCACACGCAGTACCCACAGCAAAGGCCACAATACCCAGGCCCAGGATACCCAGCGTCTGCGCATCCAGGAACTTGTCAGCCATCAGCTTGGAGCCAACCGACAGGCCCAGGAAAATCGTTGTGATATTGATCAGTGCGTTCTGGGCAGTATCGCTCAGGCGCTCGACCACGCCACACTCGCGCATCAGGTTACCAAAGCAGAACATACCCAGAAGCGGCGCAGCGTCCGGCAGGAACAGAACCACCGCAATCAGTACCACCAGCGGGAACACGATTTTCTCTTTCTTGCTCACCGGGCGGAGCTGGGACATCTTGATGGCCCGCTCTTTCTGGCTGGTCAGCGCCTTCATGATCGGCGGCTGAATCATCGGCACCATCGCCATATAAGCGTAAGCCGAAACTGCAATCGCCCCGAGCAGGTGCGGCGCCAGAACACTGGACACATAAATGGAGGTAGGACCGTCCGCACCACCGATAATACCGACTGCGGCGGCTTCAAGGATGGTGAAGTCCAGGATACCCAGCCAATCGAGCAATGCAGCACCCAAAACGGTTCCGAATATACCGAACTGGGCTGCAGCGCCAAGCAGCATTGTCTTGGGGTTCGCCAATAGCGGGCCAAAGTCCGTCATTGCGCCGACACCCATGAAAATCACCAGCGGACCAATGGTGCTACCGATAACCACAGAATAGAAGTTATACAGCATGCCATTGCCATAGCCGAAGTCCTGGGCAATGGCATTTGCCATCGCCATGTCGGAGTAGCTGGCCTCTTTGACCGCCACCTTGAAGGCTTCTTTCAGCTCAGGGGTAATAGCCTGGCCGGCCTGATAAGCAACATCCAGCGGCGCAGCCAGTGCGGCCAGCACCTGCGTAGTGTCGCTCTTCAGGGCGAAATGAATCGCGTTCTCCGCCGCAGTCAGGGCAAGCCCTGCCTCCGGAATATTCGCCAGAATACCGCCGAACCCGATGGGTACCAGCAGCAGCGGCTCGAACCCCTTGCGAATCGCAAGGAACAGAAGAAGAAGGCCGATGGCGATCATGATCACCTGGCCAAGTTCCATATTGAACAGGCCACTACCTGTCCAGAGTGTCATTAATTTATCCATGGAATGCTGGCCCTTATGCGATTGTCAGCATTTCATCATCAGGGGAGACGGCATCACCGACCTTGATGAAGACTTCGCCGATGGTACCGGCTTTCGGTGCCCGAACCTCGGTTTCCATTTTCATGGCTTCGAGAATGATCAGCACATCGCCCTCTTCCACGGCGTCGCCGGGAGATACCAGAACCTTGAAGATATTGCCGCCCAGAGGCGCGACCAGAGGCTCGCCTTCACCCGCAGCCGGTGCAGGCGCGGAAGAGGAAGCAGCAGGTGCGGATGCAGCACCGCCTTCACCCTGAATCTGGCTGATTTCACCGCCTTCGGACACCGCAACAACATACTTCTTGCCATTAACATCGACCGTGTAGGTTTCCGGGCCTTCAGCTTTCTTGGCAGGTGCTGCGTCTTCAGCGGTCGGAACCGGCTCAAATGCATCCGGGTTGTTACGGTTTTCCAGGAACTTCAGGCCAATCTGCGGGAACAGTGCGTAGGTCAGCACGTCGTCCTCAACATTGTCGGCCAGCTTGATGCCCTTCTCTTCCGCCAGCTTCTTCAGCTCGTCGGTCAGCTTGTCCATTTCAGGCTCAAGCACATCGGCCGGACGACAGGTCATCACTTCCTTGCCATCCAGAACGCGCTCCTGCAGCTCCTTATTCATGGCCGCCGGCGCAGCGCCGTACTCGCCCTTGAGGATGGCGGAGGTTTCCTTGGAGATGGACTTGTAACGCTCACCGGTCAGAACGTTCAGTACCGCCTGGGTACCCACGATCTGGGAAGTCGGAGTGACCAGCGGAATGAAGCCCAGGTCTTCGCGAACCTTGGGAATTTCATCCAGAACTTCGTCGAACTTGTCGCTCGCGTTCTGCTCTCGCAGCTGGTTTTCCATGTTGGTCAGCATGCCGCCCGGTACCTGAGCAATCAGGATGCGGGAATCGGTGCCACGCAGGCTGCCTTCAAATTTCGCGTACTTCTTACGCACCTGACGGAAATAGCTGGCGATTTCCTCAAGCAGGGTCAAGTCCAGGCCGGTGTCACGATCTGTGCCTTCCAGAATGGCAACAACCGCCTCGGTGGGCGAGTGGCCGTAGGTCATGCTCATGGAGGAAATGGCGGTGTCCACGTTATCGATACCGGCTTCCGCGGCCTTGATGGCGGTGGCGGTAGACATGCCGGTGGTGGCGTGGCACTGCATATGGATGGGAATATCCAGCTCTTTCTTCAGACGGCTGACCAGATCAAAAGCTACGTAAGGCTTAAGGATACCGGCCATGTCCTTGATGGCGATGGAGTCCGCGCCCATGTCGGCCACTTCTTTCGCCATTTCAACCCACATTTCGATGGTGTGCACGGGGCTGGTGGTGTAGGCGATGGTGCCCTGGGCATGCTTGCCAGTCTTACGAACGGCCTTGATCGCACGGTCCAGGTTACGCGGATCGTTCATGGCGTCGAAAATCCGGAACACGTCTACGCCGTTCTCGGCGGCACGCTCACAGAAACGGTCGACCACATCATCGGCGTAATGACGGTAACCCAGCAGGTTCTGGCCACGCAGCAGCATTTGCTGTTGGGTGTTAGGCATGGCCTTTTTCAGTTCACGGATGCGCTCCCAGGGGTCTTCGCCTAGGTAACGGATGCAGGAGTCGAAGGTAGCTCCGCCCCAGGATTCCAAAGACCAGAAACCAACCTTGTCGAGTTTCTCGGCAATGGGCAGCATGTCGTCAAGCCGCATGCGGGTGGCAAGCAGGGACTGGTGGGCGTCACGCAGGATAACGTCCGTAATCCCCAGCGGTTTCTTTGTGTCAGTCATCGTGTCAGCCTTCTGTTTAAAGGTTCTAATCTATCTGCCAGGTCACTTCTTGTGGCGTGACCGGTATTGTGCAATCGCTTTTTTAATCGCTTCAGCGGTGTCAGGATCGACCGACGATGGCGCCGAAGGCCTTGCACGTGGAGTACGGGCCGGAGCAACGGGTTCAGGCGGGCCGAACCGATGGACCAGTTTTGACATGAGCAGGGTTGCAAACACCAATATGATCAGGAATACGAAGACAAACCCCATGCCTGCGACCATCAGATCGATGGCTTGTGACATTAGCTCACTCATAACAAATAGCTACCTGTATTGAGTTGTTGATTTTCCCGAGCCCTTGGCCAGGCCTCGCCAGGAGCGTGGTTTTACCAGCCATTCGGACAGTTCGGGGGGCAAAATCCCGCGTAATTTACCGTTTTCCGACTCACTGAGCAACCTAATTGGCGGTTTCAATAGGTGGTTTCCGAGCTCTCTGGCCCGTACTGACGGGCCTGGAGTGGGCAAAAATCATTCTCATTCATGCATACCGCACACGCATTTTCCGGCCCTTTATACGCCCCTGCTCCAACCTTTTCAGGGCCGTGGCGGCTGATGCCTTCTCCACTGCCACAAAACACTGAAAATCGAATAGATCGATCTTGCCTACAACGGCCCCGGGCAGCCCAGCCTCACCGGTCAGCGCACCAAGCACATCTCCTGGCCGGACTTTGTCTTTGCGCCCACCCGCTATACACAGGGTTCTCATCGTCGGCTCCAGCGGCTGCAACGCAGTTTTCAGCAGCTTGTCTGTATCCCCCCAGGTCACGGCTTGCTTACGCCCGGATTCCAGCCGGTTAATCTTATGGGCCTGCGACGGGGTGCAGAAGGTGACCGCCAGCCCCTGCTCCCCGGCCCGGCCGGTTCGACCGACTCGGTGAGTATGTACTTCCGGGTCCCTGGCCGGCTCCACATTAACCACTAACGGCAAAGATTTTATATCCAGACCGCGGGCCGCCACATCGGTCGCCACGAGCACGGAACAGCTCTGGTTGCCGAAACGAACCAGAACACTGTCACGATCCCTCTGCTCCAGATCACCGTGAAGCGGAAGCGCCGCAAACCCGAGGCCGTTCAGCTCATTGGCGACATCATCACATTGCTGTTTCGTGGTGCAGAAGGCAATGCAGGACGTTGGTTGGTGTAACGACAATAGCGCCGCGACGGCCTGGACTTGCTGTCCGGGCGCGATCTCGTAGAATCGCTCGGTAATATCGGATTCAACAGCCTGACTCTCAATCCTGACGTCAGCCGGCGTATGCTGATATTGCTCGCTCAACTTGCGGATATTCTCGGGCCACGTCGCCGAGAACATCAGGGTCTGCCGTTTTGCGGGCGCCTGGCTGATGATGTCTTCCACCGCGTCCTGGAATCCCATATCCAGCATCCGGTCCGCCTCATCCAGGATGAGGGTTGTGAGCTGGTCCAGCTTCAGAGTGCCCTTTCGTAAATGATCCTGAATGCGCCCTGGAGTACCCACCACAATATGAGCGCCGTGGCTGAGGGAGCCAATCTGGGGGCCGATAGCCACGCCACCACACAGTGACAGAATCTTTACGTTGTCACGGGCCCTTGCCAGCTCACGCAGCGACTTCGACACCTGGTCCGCCAGTTCACGTGTGGGACAAAGTACCAGCCCCTGCACCGAAAAGCGTCGCGGATTCAGCCTTTCCACCAGGCCAATGCCAAACGCCGCCGTCTTGCCGCTTCCGGTCTGCGCCATGGCGATCAAGTCCTTACCTGCCATAGCATGAGGCAAGGCGCCGGACTGAATCGGTGTCGGATTTTCAAAGCCAAGCCTCGACAGGTTCGCGAGCATTGGCTCGGAAAGGCCCAACTGACTGAATGACGGCATAAAAGAAATTCCCGGGGGCAAATGGATAAATAAAGGATGGGTTCGACCAGCAGCGCTGCGGGCGTATACTTGGGGCCAAGTTTACCAGAAATTGCAGACACTCACGGAGCCGTTCATGCCATCACTACAGGATCAGTTGTTGAAAGCCGGCCTGGCCGACGAGAAAAAGGCCAAAGCCATTCGCAACGAGAAGCATAAAAAGCGCAAACAACAGCCCAAGGGAGCGGTTGAGGTCAATGAAGCGGAAATTCGTGCCCGCCAGGCACGGGAAGAGAAAGCAGAACGGGATCGGCAATTAAACCTTGAGCGCCAGAAGCAGGCTGAGAAAAAGGCCATCCAGGCCCAGATCAGGCAACTGGTGGAAACCAATCGTCTTGATCGCTCGCGGGGTGAGACCTCTTATCAGTTTGTCCACGACAAGAAAATCAAGAAGCTCTTTGTGGACGACACCATGGTGGATCAACTGTCACGGGGAAGGCTGGCTATTGTCTTCGTGAACGACGCCTACGAAGTGGTAGCCGAGGGCGTAGCCCGCAAGATCATGGAGCGGGACGAAAGTGCCGTGGTGGTGTTGCATGACCGCAAGAGTGACGATCAGGGGGATGATGACCCTTATGCCGGATATGAGATCCCCGACGATCTAATGTGGTAAGGCAACAAAAAGCCCCGCTCTCGGCGGGGCTTTTTGTTTAATATGGCGCGGCTGGGAGGATTCGAACCTCCGACCGCCTGGTTCGTAGCCAGGTACTCTATCCAGCTGAGCTACAGCCGCTAAAAACAGTGCCTACTGAAAATGGCGAACTTGGTATAAGTGGCGCGGCTGGGAGGATTCGAACCTCCGACCGCCTGGTTCGTAGCCAGGTACTCTATCCAGCTGAGCTACAGCCGCGCATTCATACTTCCAGATTCAGCAATGTTCTCTTTCTTCTCCGAAAAGAAATGGCGGAGAGGGAGGGATTCGAACCCTCGATACGCGCAATGCGTATGGCTCCTTAGCAGGGAGCTGGTTTCAGCCACTCACCCACCTCTCCTTGAGAACGGGGCGTATACTACCATAATTTTTCTGATTTCATAGGGTTGACACGAGTTTTTTCGAACCGCGCTCCCATAGGTTCAGAAAAGCCGTTCGGGAGACACAAAAAAGCCGTTCGGGTTTCCCTCGAACGGCTTTTTGTCACTCTCAGCTGTTGCCGGGCTCCGGCTCTTCAGAGCCTTTCTCGCTCTGAATTCGCTGATAGATTTCTTCGCGGTGAACCGCCACTTCTTTGGGGGCGTTTACACCAATGCGAACCTGGTTCCCCTTCACCCCAAGGACGGTTACGGTGATTTCATCACCGACCATCAGGGTTTCGCCAACACGGCGGGTCAATATCAACATGTCCTTTACTCCCTTATCCAGAGCTACCTGTTCCGACAAATGTATACTGCTTACTTTTATAGTGGGATCACTTGCCAATCAAAAGCCGCACAATCACTTATACGTACTTATAAAAGCAAAAGCCTGCAAATGATGCCCTTTTTTCGGAAAACCAATGCGAACCGGCTTTTATGTTCGCGTATTTTCAGGCTTCCTCTACCCCGGGCTTGTCCAGTTCGAACGCACTATGCAGTGCCCGAACGGCCAGCTCAAGATATTTTTCGTCAATCACCACGGAGATTTTAATCTCAGACGTGGAGATCATCAGGATATTGATTCCTTCATTAGACAGTGCTGCAAACATTTTAGTTGCAACGCCGGCATGAGACCGCATACCCACACCCACAATACTGACCTTCGCAATCTTGCTGTCGCCGCTAACTTCACGGGCACCCAGTTCGTCGGACACCCGCTGCAGAATGGCCTGGCCACGCTTGAAGTCGTTGCGATGCACGGTGAAGGTGAAATCCGTGCGGTTATCCGCACCCACGTTCTGTACGATCATGTCGACTTCAATGTTGGCATCGCTGATCGGCTGAAGTATACGCAGGGCGCTGCCCGGGGTATCCGGCACACCGGCGATCGTCAGTTTGGCTTCATCACGGTTAAAGGCTATGCCGGAGACAACCGGTTGTTCCATGGCGTTTTCATCCTCAAGTGTAATCAGGGTACCTTCGCCTTCCTCAAAGCTGGAGAGCACCCTTAAAGGAACATTGTATTTGCCTGCAAATTCCACCGAGCGAATCTGAAGAATCTTGGAGCCCAAGCTGGCCATCTCAATCATTTCTTCAAACGTAATTCGCTCCAGCCGGCGCGCGCTGTCCACTACCCGTGGGTCAGTGGTATAGACACCGTCTACATCAGTGTAGATCTGACACTCGTCAGCCTTCAATGCCGCAGCGAGAGCAACAGCAGTAGTATCGGACCCGCCACGACCAAGGGTGGTAATGCTGCCGTTCTCGTCAATGCCCTGGAAACCGGCAACCACAACCACACGACCGGCGTTGAGGTCTTCCCGCATGCGCTGCTCGTCAATCTGCTTGATGCGCGCCTTGGTATGGCTGCTGTCGGTCAGAATTCGAACCTGGGCACCGGTATAAGAGCGCGCATCACAGCCGCGCTTTTGCAACGCCATGGACAACAGAGCAATGGTCACCTGCTCCCCGGTCGAGACCAGCACGTCCATTTCCCGGGGCGTGGGCTCTTCCATGATGTCGTTGGCCAGACCAATAAGACGGTTGGTTTCCCCACTCATGGCAGATACCACAACCACCACGTCATGACCTTCCTTGCGGAAGCGGCATACCTTTTCTGCAACCGCTTCAATCCGTTCTGTGGTGCCCACCGAAGTGCCACCGAATTTTTGAACCAAGAGCGCCATTTCTTTCCCGATACCAAACGTGGACAGACAGCGGGGCAGCGCCCCACCTCAGACGACCAAATGGGCGAGATTATATACACCTGCCCATTTTGGATACAGTTATCTATGCAATATTTTTCTCAACCCAGGCAGGAACACCTGCCAGGGCATCCGCCAGTTTTGATGGGTCGTTTCCGCCACCCTGGGCCATATCTGGACGACCGCCACCTTTACCGTCAACCTGAGCCGCCAGATGCTTCATCAAATCTCCGGCCTTGATCCTGCCAGTCGCCGATTTGGTGACACCGGCCACCAGTGTCACTTTGCCGTCTTCAACACTGGCCAGCACCACAACACCCTCGCCCAGCTTGTTCTTGAGTTGGTCGGCGGTTTCCATCAGCGCTTTGCGATCCGCGCCTTCCATTTCAGAGGCCACCACTTTAAGGCCAGCCACATCCACGGCAGAACTGGCCAGATCGCTACCAGCAGAGCTTGCCAGCTTCGCCTGGAGAGCATTGATGTCTTTCTCCAGCTGTCGATTACGATCCAGCGTCTGCTGAACTTTCTCGACCAGAGACTCACGCGAACCTTTGACCAGCTTTGCAGCTTCCCGCAGGGTTTGCTCGGTCTCCTCAACCCATTCCAGAGCGCCAAACCCAGTGACGGCTTCGATACGGCGAACGCCCGATGAAATACCGCTCTCCGATGTAATACGGAACAGCCCGATGTCGCCGGTACGCGCCACATGGGTGCCACCGCACAGTTCCACGGAGTATGCGTCCGAGCCCATGCTCAGGACTCGGACGGTATCGCCATACTTTTCACCGAACAGCGCCATGGCACCTTTGGCCTGGGCCTGTTCCATATCGGTGATTTCGGTCTCAACCGGGGTGTTACCCAATATTTGCTCATTAACCTGACGCTCGATTTCCCGCAACTGTTCCGGTGTTACCGCCTCAAAGTGGGAGAAGTCGAACCGCAGTTTGTCAGGATCTACCAGCGAGCCTTTTTGTGTAACGTGCTCACCCAGCACATTACGGAGCGCGGCATGCATCAGGTGGGTTGCGGAGTGGTTCTTCTTGGTCCGCTCTCGACGAGCGTGGTCGATGCGGGCATCCACTTCCAGCCCCGGGAACAACTCGCCTTCAATCACGGTACCGATATGCAGGTGATTGCTGCCCTCTTTCTGGGTGTCGGTCACCTTGAAGCGGCCACCGCTCCAGGTCAGCAGGCCGGTATCGCCCACCTGACCGCCTGACTCCGCGTAAAACGGCGTGCGTTCCAGCACCAGAACCGCTTCATCGCCGGCTTGGGCCGTTTTCTCTTCACCACCCACTATCACGGTGCGAATGGTTTCGTGGCCGTCGATATGTTCGTAACCGGTAAACTCGGTAGACCCTTCAATGTTCAAACCGGCTGCATTGTAATCCATGCCGAATTTGCTCGCCGCGCGGGCACGCTCGCGCTGGCGCTCCATGGCTTTCTCGTAGCCATCGTAGTCCAGGGTCAGGCCACGCTCACGGGCAATGTCGTTGGTCAGGTCAACCGGGAAACCGTAGGTGTCGTACAGGGTAAAGATGGTTTCGCCCGGAATTTCGGAACTCTTGAGCGCCGCAATGTCCTGTTCAAGCAGGCGCAGGCCTTTGTCCAGAGTCTTGGCAAACTGTTCCTCTTCCTGCAGCAGCACCTTTTCAATCTGCTTGCGGCTGCTGACCAGTTGCGGGAAGGCACCGCCCATCAGCTCAACCAAAGCGCCAGTCAGCTTGTGGAAGAAAGGCTGCGTGGCACCCAGTTTGTTGCCATGGCGCGCAGCCCGGCGAATGATACGGCGCAGTACGAAACCACGCCCTTCGTTGGACGGCATGACACCGTCAGAGATCAGGAAGGCACAGGAGCGGATGTGATCCGCCACTACGCGTAGCGACGCTTCTGTGGTTTCAACGCCGCCAAGGATGTCGGAGGCTGCATTGAGCAGGTCCTGCATCAGGTCAATTTCGTAGTTGCTGTGAACGCCCTGCAGCACCGCGGTGATGCGTTCCAGACCCATACCGGTATCCACGGAGGGCTTGGGCAGGGGCAGCATCTCACCGTCCGCCTGGCGGTTGTACTGCATGAACACCACGTTCCAGATTTCGATGTAGCGGTCACCGTCTTCTTCCGGGCTACCGGGAGGACCACCATCCACATCAGGACCGTGGTCGTAAAAGATTTCGGTACAGGGACCACAGGGACCGGTATCGCCCATTTGCCAGAAGTTGTCAGATGCGTATGGGGCGCCCTTGTTGTCGCCAATCCGCACGATTCGATCTGCCGGAACACCAACTTCCTGATTCCAGATATCAAAGGCTTCGTCGTCGGACGCGTAAACGGTGACCCACAGTTTTTCCTTTGGCAGCTTCAGCCAGTCGTCGCCGGTCAGGAAGGTCCAGGCAAAATTGATGGCTTCACGCTTGAAGTAGTCGCCAAAGCTAAAGTTACCCAACATTTCGAAAAAGGTATGGTGGCGCGCTGTATAGCCTACGTTCTCAAGGTCATTGTGTTTACCACCTGCACGCACGCACTTCTGCGTGGTTGTCGCCCGGCTGTAATCGCGTGCTTCGCGCCCCAGGAACACGTCTTTGAACTGGTTCATTCCCGCGTTGGTAAACAACAAGGTCGGGTCGTCAGCCGGTACCAGTGAACTGCTCGGCACAATGGTGTGGCCCTGCTGTTTGAAGTAATCGAGAAACGCCTGTCGCAACTCTGCGGTTTTCATAGCCCTTTGATACCCTTCTATAAACCCGTGCGGGTCCGCGTTTAAAGACACATACTTACATGCGCTTGCAAATCCGCTACTCTAGCACACGCCGAGAACAGGAAAAACGTGAAACATCACAGGAGAAGCCATGCCCCGCCGCTTTCATACCGCTGAGGAACTCCTTCCTCCCGCTGCATTCATCAAGCGACTGATGGCGGTGATTTACGATTCGTTGATCAGCATAGCGGTGCTACTGGTAACTACCTGGATGTACACCCTTGTAGCGGGTTGGGTCACCGGGTGGGACCAATATGAAGCCATGGCGGAAGCGGGGACTCTGAAGGCAGACCCACTGCTCACATTTGTGCTGTTCCTGGCGCTGTATCTGTTCTTTGGATACTTCTGGACCAAAAACGGCCAGACACTCGGCATGCAGGTGTGGCGTATTCGCATTGAAAACCTGGACGGCACGTCCGTGTCCTGGACACAGGCCCTGAAGCGATACGTGGCCGCGGCGGCTATCCTGTTCGTCGCGCTGCTGGGCGCCTATTACCTGAACGCAGCGACTCTCTTCGTGACTATCCCGGCGATCCTGGCGCTGTTCTACCCGATCAACGGGTTGTCGCTGACCGACCGCGCTTCTGGCAGTATCGTCGCCACTGTCCCCAAAGAGACTAAAAAGAAGTAGCTATCCAGCCCTTTTCATCAGCACCGCACCTACCACCGCATTAATCGCGATTGGCAGGACGATTGCCAGCACCGGGTTGAAGCCAAACACCAGGCTCATGGGGCCCAGCAGATCCTGCATGTACTTGAACAACAGCCCCACAATCAGGCCCGTAAAAACCCGGAACCCCATGGTAACGGACCGGAGCGGGCCGAAAACGAAAGAGATCGCGACCAGCACCATGACTGCGGTGCCCAGTGGCATAAGCACTTTTTTCCAGAACGCCAGCCAGTAGTTGGCGGCATTCAGGCCCTGCTCTCCCAGATAGCTCGCGTAGGTATAGAGACCGGAGATCGCAAGGTCCTCCGGCTTTACAATCAGCACACTGAGAACGCTGGGCGACAGACCAGTTTCCCATCGCAGGGCCCGATGGGTTTCCTGGGTGGTTTTTTCATCGCTTAGCCTGGTAGTGGCCACGTTTTCCAACAGCCAGTGATCGCCCTGATAGATCCCTCTTTCAGCGAAACTGGCGGACACCAGCCAACGTTCCTCATCAAATCTGAACAGCGACACCCCGTGCAAGACGCCGTTGGGCTGAACCGCATTCAGATGCATGAACACATCACCCTCCCGGTGCCAGATGCCCGAGGCAGAAGCAATATTTTCACCCGCGCCCTGGGCCACGGTCTTTTGGCTCTGAGCCATCCGCTCAGCCGGTGGCGCGATGTACTCGCCAATCAGCACACCAAGAACCACCACCACCAAGGTCGGCTTCATGGCAGACCAGACAATCCGTTTGAGAGAAACGCCCGCGGCCCGGATAACCGTGAGCTCCGACGAACTCGCCATAGTGCCGAGGCCGACCAGGCACCCCATAAAGGCGCCAAGCGGGAGGTAGTCATAGATGCGCCGCGGCAACGTCATGAGCACATACAGCAACGCCTGGAGCGTCTGGTAATCGTTTTCCGCGTCGTCCAACTCGGCGATAAATGCGAAGATCAGGTCCAGGGACAGCACCACCAGCATCACCAGGAACATGGCGCCACCCACCGTGCTCATCACATAGCGATCGATCTTACGCATGTTGCCGCGCCTCCTTCAGCAGGCGCCGGCGGTAGAGCCAGGCAGGCCCGAACTGCAGCCATAACCCGAGGGCCAGAAACAGGGCGTGCACCCATAGCAACCCGATCCATTCGGGCACCTTGCCACCTTCAAGGGCATCACGGGCCACGATGAGCAAACCAAGGTAAGTGATATAGACCAGCATGGCCGGCAACAAGTGGAAGAATCGCCCCTGCCGGGGATTCACCCGACTAAGGCGCACAGCCAGAAGGGTGACAATCGGCACGATGAGCGGCAGTGTGAACCGCCAGTGCAGCATGGCTCGGTGCTCCGGATCATCCGACGCCATCAAGGCGGAGGTCGCAAGCCCTTCCTCCAGCTCTTTCTCACCCGCACTGCCACTGCGGATCTTGAGCCCGTAGGCTTCGAACCCGGTGACGTCGTACGCCAGTTGCCCCGGCAAGCCTTCAAAACGGGCACCATCTTCGAGCACCAGGAAGCGGCTGCCGGTTTGCTCGTCAATAAACTGGGACCCTTCCCGGGCGGTAATGATGGTAAGCCCCTTGCCGTCTTCACTGTGCTCGGCAATGAACACACCCTCAAGCCGACGCTTGTCTTCACTCAGCGCTTCCGTGTAAGTCACACGTTCGCCAGACGACAACGACTGGAAGCGCCCCGGTGCCAACATCTCAAACTCCGTCGCCTGGCGTTGCTCGTTGAATATCCCCTCGACTTTCTTCATGCCCCAGGGAGACACATAGAGGCTCATGGCCCCCACCACCAACATCACCGGAATACTGCCAAGAAGTGTTTTCATCAGCAGCTGCTTGTCGCTCACACCACAGGCAAACAGCACCGTCATTTCACTTTCCAGGTACATGCGCCCGTACGCCAGCAGGATGCCAATGAAAAAGCCCAGGGGCAGGATCAGCTCCAGGAAACCGGGAAAACGGTAAGCCATAATCTGGAACAACACATCGCCCGCCAGCTCACCGGCAGCGGCTTCCGCCAGATACTTGATAAACCGGCCGCTCATGAACACCAGCAACAGAATGCCGGATACGGCAAGCATGCTGATGATCACCTGGCGGGTTAGGTATCGGAAAACGATGCTCAAATCGGTCTCTCAGAGCCGGATGCGACCGGAGTCGATGGAAATCGGGATTCGCCGTATTCTAAGTAACCTTCGTGCCGAATGACAGAGCACAGGCGTTAACAACCTGTCAGCGCTTGATAATTTACCCCCAAACCCCAATGCTATAGGCATTCGGACATTCAAGCCCGAGGCCGGGCCTGTCCTCCATCAGAATAACCAACGGGAGTTGCTATGAATTTTACTCTGAGCAGTAAGCCCATTTCGGATACCAAAGCGGATTGCCTGGTTGTTGCCCTGCCGGAAAAAGGTGACTGGCCTGCTTCCACGACCCAAGCAAACGAAGCCCTGGGCGGACTGATCAAGACCCTGCAGAAGAACGGGGATGCTACCGGTAAAAATGCAACCACCCTGCTCGTTCCACTCGAAGGCCAGCCCTGGGCTCGCCTGCTGGTCGTTGGCACCGGCGCCGACAAGGATCGCTCCCCCGCCAACTACCGCAAATCGCTGATCGCCATGGCCAGCCAGATCAAGGATGGCCCGTCCAAACACGTACTGGTCGGCCTGAGCGACACCCTTGACACTGGTGACGACGCCACCAGTTCGGAAACGGCACGCCTGAACCTGATCGGCCGCACCCTGGAAGAGCAGTTCTACCGGTTCAGCGAATTCAAGAGCGAGAAACCATCACAACGCAAACTGACGAAGGTGACCGTTGCTGCCTCCTCCGCCGGAAAGGCCCTGAAGGACGCCTTCAATCTTGGTCTGGCAACCGGCCGTGGTATGAATTTCACCCGGGATTTGGGCAACACACCGCCGAATATCTGCCATCCCACCTGGCTGGCTGAGCAGGCTGAGAAACTGGCCAAAGACAACGACGTCATCAAGACCGACGTGCTGGACGAAAAGCAGATGCAAAAGCTGGGCATGCACAGCTTACTGTCCGTGTCTGCCGGCAGCGCCCAACCCGCC
This sequence comes from Marinobacter sp. G5_S1_61_S3, assembly GCF_054968585.1. Classification (NCBI taxonomy): domain Bacteria; kingdom Pseudomonadati; phylum Pseudomonadota; class Gammaproteobacteria; order Pseudomonadales; family Marinobacteraceae; genus Marinobacter; species Marinobacter sp. G5_S1_61_S3. The sequence goes on from NZ_JBQKUK010000016.1 coordinate 57,496, forward strand.
AAACTGATCGTAATGGAATACCGTGGCGGCAAGGCGAAAGACAAGCCTTACGTCCTCGTGGGCAAAGGCATTACCTTTGACACCGGCGGCATCAGCCTCAAGCCCGGCGAAGGCATGGATGAAATGAAGTACGACATGGGTGGCGCCGCCGCCGTGTTCGGCGCCATGAAAACCATTGCCGAGACCAAACCGAAAATCAACGTGGTTGCCGTAATCGCCGCCGCCGAGAACATGCCCAGCGGCACTGCGACACGCCCGGGTGACATTGTTACTTCCATGTCTGGCCAGACCATCGAAATCCTGAACACCGACGCAGAAGGCCGACTCGTACTGTGCGACGCCCTCACCTACGTCAAGAAATTCGACCCGGAAGTGGTCGTCGACATGGCCACACTGACTGGCGCCTGCATCATCGCCCTGGGCAGCCATGCCACCGGCCTGCTGAGCAACAACGACACCCTGGCCAACGAACTGCTGGCCGCTGGTGAACGCGCTGGCGACCGCGCCTGGCGCCTACCTCTGTGGGACGAATACCAGAGCCAGCTCGACAGCAACTTTGCTGACATGCAGAACATTGGTGGTCGCCCGGCCGGCACCATCACCGCTGCCTGCTTCCTGTCCCGGTTCACCAAGGACTACCCCTGGGCCCACCTGGATATTGCAGGTACTGCCTGGCTCTCCGGCAAAGCCAAAGGCTCGACTGGCCGCCCGGTACCCATGCTGGTCGACTACCTGATGTCCCATGCCGGAAAGTAATCCGGGCTCACAGGATGAACGGAACCAGTCCTACTGGTTCCACATCCTCGCCCAGAACACCCCTGCGGCTCGCAATCTCCATACCGCCAAACTGGTGGACAAGGCGCGCCAGCAGGGAGACCGCGTGGGCGTCGTCTGTGACACCATGCAACAGGCTCAGGAACTGGACGACCTGCTCTGGAACTTCAGCCCCGAGGCTTTTATACCCCACAGCATCGTGCCGGACTCCGCCACGACCTGCACTGATCCCGTTGGGATATTGCTTTGCCAACCGGTAGCGGAAGACTGGGACACGGTGATCATCCTCTCATCCACCCTGCCTGCGGACGCAGACCGGTTTAAACGATTGGCGCTGGTTGCCCATAACGACGAAACGGTGTTGAGTCAGGCACGATCGCATTTCAAGCAGTTACGGGCATTGGGAATTGAGCCTCGAGTGCATGACCAAAGGAAGCGGTGAGACGTAAAACAGGCTCACAATCATACCCAGGCAAAACCATTTGAACACAGCCGAGACAACTCGGACTCCATAAGGGTATGGGGGTAGTTTGAATTTCGGACAGCAAAAAGGTGTCTGAGCGCAGCGAGTTCTTTTTCTTTCTGAAATTCAAACTACCCCCATGCCCCCTGCACCCCAAGGTTCGCCGCAACCCAAGTGAGCATGTATAATCAGACGCCTTGAATTTCCCTTGTGAATCAACCAAACGGTCACCAGCAGAAACCCATGGAAAAAACCTACCAGCCAGAAAACATCGAGCACCAGTGGTACGAAAACTGGGAATCCAAAGGGTACTTCCGCCCCCGTTCAGAAAAGGCGGAGGGGGGCGAAGGCGAATCCTTCAGCATCGCTATCCCACCGCCCAACGTCACCGGCAGCCTCCACATGGGCCATGCGTTCCAGCACACCATTATGGACACGCTCACCCGCTTCAAACGTATGCAGGGCCGCAATGCCCTTTGGCAGGTAGGCACCGACCACGCCGGTATCGCCACCCAGATGGTGGTTGAACGCAAGCTCGCGGCGGAAGAAGACAAAACCCGTCATGACCTTGGCCGGGAAGAATTCATCAAGCGCATCTGGGACTGGAAGGCACATTCCGGTGGCACTATCACCGGCCAAATCCGCCGTCTGGGTAACTCGGTGGACTGGGACCATGAGCGTTTCACCATGGACGACGGTTTCTACAAAGCCGTGCAGGAAGTGTTCATCCGCCTGTACGACGAAGGCCTGGTCTACCGTGGCAAGCGCCTGGTCAACTGGGACCCGAAGCTGCATACAGCCATTTCCGACCTTGAGGTCGAGAACAAGGAAGAGAAAGGCTTTTTCTGGCACCTTCGCTACCCGCTGGCCGACGGCGAAAAGACGCAGGATGGCAAGAGCTATCTAGTGGTGGCGACCACTCGCCCGGAAACCATGCTTGGCGATACTGCCGTGGCCGTGCACCCGGACGATGAGCGCTACCAGCACCTGATTGGCAAATTCGTTGACCTCCCGCTGGTAGGCCGACGCATTCCCATTCTCGCCGACACCCACGCCGACCCTGAAAAAGGCAGTGGCTGCGTCAAGATCACCCCCGCCCACGACTTTAACGACTACGCCGTGGGCAAGCGCAACAACCTGGTAATGATCAACGTCATGACCCAGGACGCCTGCATCCGCGATGTAGCCGAAGTGGTTAACGCCGATGGCACTGAAAACACCGATGTGGACGGCAGCCTGCCGGCTGCGTACGCCGGCCTTACCCGCGAACAGGCCCGCAAGCAGATCGTGGCGGATATGGACGCCGAAGGCCTGGTACAGGAAGTGGAAGACCACGTGCTGAGCGTGCCAAGGGGCGACCGCTCCGGTCTGATCATCGAACCCATGCTGACCGACCAATGGTTTGCCGATGCCAAAACCCTGGCAAAGCCGGCGATCGAAGCGGTCGAAGACGGTCGTATCCAGTTCGTGCCCAAGCAGTACGAAAACATGTACTTCGCCTGGATGCGGGATATCCAGGACTGGTGCATCTCCCGCCAACTGTGGTGGGGCCACCGTATTCCCGCCTGGTACGACGCCGAGGGCAATATCTACGTCGGTCGTAGTGAAGAGGAAGTGCGCCGGAAACACAACCTTGCCGCCGACCTGCAGCTGAACCAGGACGACGACGTGCTCGACACCTGGTTCAGCTCCGCCCTGTGGACCTTCGGCACCCTGGGCTGGCCGGAAATCACCGAGCGGCTGAAAACCTTCCACCCCACCAACGTTCTCGTGACCGGTTTTGACATCATTTTCTTCTGGGTGGCCCGGATGATCATGATGACGATGCACTTCATGAAAAACGAGGACGGCACCCCACAGGTACCGTTCAAGACCGTGTATGTGACCGGCCTGATCCGCGACGAGCACGGCGACAAGATGTCCAAGTCCAAGGGCAACGTGATTGACCCACTGGACATGATCGACGGCATCGAGCTCGATGACCTGCTGGAGAAACGCACTGGCAACCTGATGCAGCCCAAACTGGCCGAGAAGATCGGGAAGCGCACCCGGAAGGAGTTCCCGGAAGGCATTACCGCTCATGGTACGGATGCCCTGCGTTTCACTCTCTCCGCTATGGCGACCACCGGCCGCGACATCAACTGGGACATGAAGCGCCTTGAAGGCTATCGTAACTTCTGCAACAAGCTGTGGAACGCTGCCCGTTACGTGCTGATGAACACCGAGGGCGAGGATTGCGGCGTCAACGGTGAGGCCGTGGAATTGTCGCTGGCAGACCGCTGGATCATCAGCGAGCTGCAAACCTGCGAGCAGGACGTGATCCGCCATCTTGACCAGTACCGGTTCGACCTGGCCGCGTACGCCCTGTATGAGTTCATCTGGAACGAATACTGCGACTGGTACCTGGAACTCTCCAAGCCGGCGTTGAACGACGACAACGCCAGTGCGGAAGCCAAACGTGGCACCCGCCGCACCCTGGTACGGGTGCTGGAAGCGGTCCTTCGCCTGGCGCACCCGATGATGCCGTTCATCACCGAAGAAATCTGGCAGCGCATCGCACCTCTGGCCGGTAAGAGTGGTGACAGCATTATGCTGCAACCCTTCCCCCAGCCAGATGCCAACAAGCAGGACTCTGCGGTTGCCGCCGATATTGAATGGCTGAAAGGCGTGATTGTCGCTGTTCGGAATATCCGCGGCGAGATGAACATCTCCCCGGCAAAAGCCATCCCGGTGCTTCTGCGTGGTAAAAACCCAGACGACAAACGCCGCTTGGACGAGAACCGACAGTTCCTATCATCACTGGCGCGCCTGGACAGCCTGGAATGGTTTACCGAAGGCGAAGCCCCCATGTCAGCCACCCAGTTGGTTGGCGAGATGGAAGTGCTGGTGCCCATGGCCGGTCTGATTGACAAGGATGCCGAACTCAAGCGACTGGACAAGGAATTGGAGCGACTGCAGAAAGAAGTTGGCCGACTGGAAGGAAAACTTGGCAACGAGAAATTCACTGCCAAGGCGCCCGCAGAGGTGGTAGAAAAAGAGAAGGAAAAGCTCAGCGATGCCCAGGGCAGCATGAGCCGGCTCAGCGAGCAACGGGCCGCCATCGAGGCCATGTAACCCATGGCCACGCCAGGGAATAATCAGGGGCTGTCCGGGAATGGCCGCATCGCCATTCTCGGAGCAGGCTCCATGGGCCAACTCTGGGCGGGCTACCTGCCCACCGGGACGGTAACGTTTATCCCTCGTCGCAAGGTTACCCCGGAAACAGGTAACCCCGCACTGACTTACACGTTCCGGCGGTTCGAAGGCCCGGAGGAAGTTGTCACAGTTCCCTACCTGCTCGCCACTGAGGCACCCCCCTCACTGTTGATGGTCACCACGAAGGCGGGCGATACGCTCGATGCCATTGAGTCCAACCTCCATTATGTTTCTCCGGACACCCCCATTGTCCTGTTCCAGAACGGCATGGGCTGCCAGCAAGCCGTCGCCGAGCGTTGGCCACAACGACCGATCCTGGCCGCCAGCACCACCGAAGGGGCGAACCGCCCAGCACCAGGCTGCACAGTCCACGCCGGCAAAGGCGAAACCTGGGTTGGCCCATTAACCAAGAGTGCGACGACGCATCTGACGCAGGTAGTAACGGCGCTTGGCACCAGCGGGTTGACGGTTCACGCAGAGCAAGACATTCAGAGGCGGCTGTGGGACAAACTGATCATCAATGCGGGTATCAATGCCTTTACGGCAATCCTCGACTGCCCGAACGGTGACATCCTCACGGACCCGTTCTACCGGGAACACATCGATGAGTTGTGCGACGAAATCTCGAAGGTGATGAAGGAGGATATTGGAAAAGCCCTGCCATCAATCACAATTCGCGAACGCATCGAAACGGTTGCCCGCAAAACGGCGCGGAATACCTCATCCATGCGCAGCGACAGGCGGCGGGGCCGCCCTACCGAAATTGACTTTATCAATGGGTATATCGTCGGGCGCGGGCATGCGCTGGGCGTTGATGTTCCGACAAACCAGATGCTGACAAACTGTATTAAACAGCTATCGCCATAGATCTCAGGAGCACACCCTTCAGATCCCGAATGTCAGACCCTGAACGCTTCCACGAGGCGCTGCAGGGATGCAGTCAGTTGTGACATTTCCCGTGACGATGCCAGGGTTTCCTCGGCGTTATCTGCCGTTTTCTCACCCAGGACACTGATCTGTTCAACGTTGGTATTGACGTTTTTCGCCACGGCAGACTGCTCCTCGGCCGCCTGTGCGATCTGGTGGCTCATATCAACAATGGTCGAAATCCCCTGGGCAATCCGGTCCAGCGCTTCCGTCACTTCCGCCGATTTCTTCACCGTGGTTTCAGTCACGTCATGGCTGTTGGTCATGGCCGCAACGGCTTCCTTCACGCCGCTCTGCAACCGGGTGATCATACCCTCGATTTCCTCAGTCGATTTGTGGGTACGCTGTGACAGTGAACGTACTTCGTCTGCCACCACCGCAAAACCACGGCCCTGCTCACCGGCGCGCGCAGCCTCGATGGCCGCATTCAATGCCAGGAGATTGGTCTGCTCCGCAATCGCCTTGATTTCGACCAGAACCTGGCTGATGTTATCGCTGTCGGCGTTTACCCGGTTGATGACATCAACCGCGCCGGAGATTTCGGTGGCAAGACGGTTGATGGTGGCGACGGTATCCGCAACCACTCCGCGGCCTCTCTCGGTATCCTCTTCAGCCGCGCCAGCGCTATCAGACACGCGATGAGCACTCTCAGTGACCTCATTGACCGCTTCCACCATCTGGTTCATGGCTTCGTTGATCTGGCCAGACTCCTCCATCTGCCGCGCAACGGCCTCACTGTTCGCAGCCGCGGTATCGTTGACACGAGTGGCCTGCCGATCGACGTCCGATGTAGTGCTGCTCACTGAGCGGATCAATTCGGCAATCCGGTCCGTCATGTTGTTGAACTCGGTAGTCAGTTCACCCAATTCATCACGATTATCCAATTGGATGTGAGTCGTCATATCGCCCTCAGCCACGGACCTTGCTGCCGTGCTGAAACGATTAATAGCCGTGCGTACCGACATAAAGAAGCCGACGTAGAGGTAAACCACCACCAACAGGACAATTACCAATGCGGCAATAATCAACTGCCGTTGCTGCAGCTCGCCCTCCAGGCGTGAGTTCAGGTTTGCGCCAACGACGTCAAAAATTCCAGCCTTGAGCGCATCGTAATGGGCAAGCTGGTTTTCGATGGTGCGGTTGAAATCCCGCCAGGGTAACTCGAGGCGCATGGGCGTGATGATGTTAGCATCCAGCTCGTCACGCACAACCACCAGACTCTCGAGAATGCCCTCGACAGCATCACCTGTCGTTTTCTCCAGGGTCGGCGATGCGTCCATCGATACGGTCAGTGCAGGCCCGAGCAGTGATGCGCGGTTGGTCAGTTCGTCATAGATTTCATTAAGAGCGTCACTGAGGTTGTAACCGACCTGCCCGTCGATGAGCGCAAAGGTCCCGAACGTCCTGGCCCGGCCAATGATGCTGCGGGCATCCGGCAGCGACTCACGCAAAAGCCCCAGAAGCAGCAGGTTTTCCCGGGATGCGTCCTGCCCCAGGCCGGAAATTTCAATGGTCGCGGACAAGAGCGCCCGCACTTTCTGGACGAACTCCTGATAATACTTGAACTGGGGGTCGATATTGCCCTGATAACTGTCAGTCGATTTGAGTGTTTGCCACTCTTCCACCAGCATCGCCACCTGCTGGGACCAGTTACCGGACTCATCAAAACGAGCCTCTGCGTTAACCAGTTCCTCAAGAATTCTATCAATCGTTTCTGACGACTCTGCCGACTGTGAGAGCAGTTCATTGTCATCCTTGATCTTGCCGGGGGCACGAAAATCCCGGTATGCCATGGACTCTGCCAGCAGCGTATCCACCTTTTCGAGCTGCTCCAATCCCTCCACGCCCCGGGTCATGGTATCAACCGACCGGTTCAGTTCACTGATAACCAACCAGGAAAGGGCAATAATGGGAAGCAGGAACAACACACTGATCAGGCTGAATTTGTAGAACATCGGCAGCCGATTCATCAGCGCTACTGCAGGCTTGATAAGCTGGTTCACGTGTACCCCCACAGAAAGCATCGAAAGGATGGAACTTTATTCTATTTGTTTATATTGTCGACTAAAGTACTACAAACTTGAGTGTTTTTCGGCGTAAAAATGTAATTTTTGTCAAAATGTCGTGATCAGCGCACACCGGCAATAACCAGCAGCGCAAGGATGCAGATCCAGACCAGCATGCTTCGGTTCAGCAAATCCCGGATGGCCTCCAGGCTGCGACCACCAAAGCCCGCCCATTCGTCCGGATGGATCTTTGAGAACCGTTCCGGGTCCAGTGCATAGCCCGTCAATGCCGCGCTCGCAGCGCCCATCAATAGCTGGTTGGTTCTGAGGCTAAAATCAAACAGTCTTCGTTTCCCTTCTTTCATCCAACCGGCAAGATCACCTGCGACTCCAAACGTGAAGGACAGTAGTCGTGAGGGAAGCCAATTGAGTATCTCCGCCAGCGCGGCAAACCCTGGTCTCGCTGCCACCTGCGGCCAGTGATCCCTTAACGCGACAACTCCCCTCGCAAAGAAGGCAGCCGCAATACCGCCAACGGCATACCAGAAAGCGACCAGAAAAAAACGCTCGAAGACGCTGACCATCAGCGTTCGTGACAAAGCCAGATGCATCTCATCGGGCGACGTTGCCGCGCCCCGTTCGTCAGCCGGTAAAATATCCATAACGTGATGCCAAGCGGACTGCATGTCGCCCCTGGCCCAGGATTCACTGTAAACCTCCAGGCGCGCCCGCCAACCCGGCGCACCCATCAACAACACCATCAACAAAAACTCCAATGGATACGCGGCCATGCGCCAGCCAATGGTGTGCAGATAGTACTCCCCGGCGGCCAGAATCAGCGAGGGCACAAGAATAATAACCAGCCCCTTCCATAGGCCTGCCTCGTTACCAGACCTTTCAGCGCCTCCCCGGTTAAACGCGGAACGCCACAACGGCTCAGAAGACCAGGCGTTGGCCGCATCCAGCTTGCGTCTCACCAGGTAAGCGAGCAGAAACACCACCAATACCATCAGTTATCCGCTCCGTTGCCATGCCCTGTACCAAGCAGTTGCCGATATCGGGGCCAGTCAAAAGCCGGGCCTGGATCGGTTTTGCGACCGGGTGCGATATCGCTGTGCCCGGTGATCCTCTCTGGCGTGATGGCCGGCCACGATTTCATGATCAATGCTGACACGTCAGCAAGCACCTCATACTGAGCTGCGGTGTATGGAATGTCATCCGCACCCTCCAGCTCAATGCCGATCGAATAATCGTTGCACTCTTCCAGGCCCTGAAAGCAGGACCGCCCGGCATGCCACGCGCGCTCCAACAAGCTGACGAACTGAAGGCATTCACCATCCCGGCGGATCAGCAGGTGTGACGAAACCTTCATATCGGCGATGGTCTCGAAATAGGGGTGCTCTGAGGGGGACAGTTGGTTGCAGAAAAACCGTTCGATGGCATCGCCTCCGAACTGCCCGGGAGGAAGGCTGATGTTATGAACAACCAACAGGGATATTGCCGCCCCGTCGGGGCGTTTGCCAAAATTTGGAGACGGGCACCAATGGGCGCCGGCTACCCGACCGGTCGTCCGTAATCCGGCGACAGCCGGTGGCGACAGGTCAATGGTGTTGCGCGAAGGGATGGTTTCAGACAATGTGGTTCCAACAGGCCGGGGCGAACAGACCGGTCCACCGATGCGTTCGCCGTTGTTGCTTTGATGCCCCTGATTGAAGCACAAAGTCTCCGGTCTTGCTATACGATCAGTCCTTGCGGCTACTGCGAAGGTTGTCGATGATGGATTCCAGCGCCCGGTCGAATATCAGGCCGTCGTCCAACATGGAGATCTCATCCGCAGCGAGCGCCAGTGCGAGGTTTTCACGCTGATATTCCGCCACCTTGGCACCACTGCGATTAACGAAGATGTACTTGCCCGTCGCCTTGATAAACGCGGCCAGCTTGCAGCGTGTTTTGTTGCCATCACGGGTCAGCTCAACCCAGGAGCCAACACGAAGGCCATCAGCCCGCTCCAGCCATTGAAGCTCGACATTTGCGCCGGAGCTCCCGGCCAATTCCTCTGCGGCCGGCTCTTCAGGGCTTGGCACGGGGCTAGCAGATACAGACGTGGTGGCATCCGAGGGCTCGGAGGCGCCTGCCATTACGCCCTCAGTCGTTCGCTCCACTTTCTCTGGAGCTTTGGGCGCGGTATCCGACATATCCCTGGAGACCACAGACGGTTCCGCCTCCACCTTTTGGGGCGCAGCCTGAGGTTCAGGTTCGGGCGCCACAGCAGGGCGGGTTGTGGTGACAAGGCGCTGGAACACGTCCACGTGGGCCAGTTCAAGGTCTCTTATGGCGGCGTCGGTGGCAAACGGGTCCCACGAAATTTCCTGTAGGGCGTTTCTCAGACCGTCCACGATTCCCGGAATCGACCGCAGCAGCTCGCTGCGAGTGTTGTCGTTGATGGGCCTGGGATCAACACTCCATACGAGCTGCCGGGTAAGGTCACATGCCTCATCCCAGCGCTCACTGTCTTCACCCTCACGCAGCACAATCCACTGTAGATACTTTGCCCACGCCTCATTCAACAGTGTGACGACCGGAGGAGACAGATCCCGACCGGTAATCTGTTCGTTCAGCAGGTTCTCAGACGCTTTGGATGCCCGCTCCTGCTTGGCCCTGCCTTCCTCAGCATCACGCAGACGCTGCTCCACGAGCTCCCTGCGACGACGGTCCAAATCCATGAAATGGCCGAAATCGCTGAGCAACTCACTGAAAATATCGACGTTGTCGGTAAACTCGTTGAGCACGCGATCAACCACCGACTCGATCTTGTCTCGTAGCGGATCACGCTGGCCGGCCTTTTTCTCGGTCCAACCGATAGCAGACATGGCCAGCTCATTCAGCAGCTTCCGTACCGGATGTCCGCCCCGGTTAAAGAAATTGTTGTCGCTCAGCGCCACCTTGAGTACGGGAATCTGAAGGCGCCCGATCACGGACTTCATCACCGGATGGAGCTGACGGTCTTCCAGGATAAAATCAAACAACATCGACACGAGATTGATGACGTCGCTGTCCACTTGGCCGACATCATGTTTCTTCCCGGTTTCCGACCGGAACACCTGCTGTAGTTGCTCTGACAGAGGCACAACCTCACCCTGCCCCCAATGGACTGACTGAGACTGGATTTCGTGAAGCCGCGTCATCAGTGTACGGGTGTCGAGCGCGCCGGCGCTGGGCACACCACTGTTTTCTGTGCCGTACTCGCTCGAACTCTGCCCCTGGTGCAACAGAGCGCTCAGTTCAGAAAACGTTGCCCGCACATCGTCGGACGGCGTCGTGAGCGGCCCCGACGCATCTGACTCCGAGCTCGCTGACAGCGTCCCAGCAGTCCGCCCCCCAGCCGGGGCGGATTTGCCAGACGCGCCCTGGCCACCGACCGGCGGGCGACGCATGTCGGGCAGCACCCCTTCGGCGATCAGGGTTTTGTTGGCATCCTTGTAGAAATCACCCAGAACCCCCACCAGTAAGCGGTCGAACAGTTTAAGCACCACCAGCTTGGCACGGATATCGATATCCAGATCGGAACAGGCTTCCGCAACTCCTCCGCAGATCACCTCCGGGCTCAAGGGCATCTGGCTATCTTCCAGACGCACCGAGGGCAGCAGGTGAGCAACCCGCACATTCAGCAGGCGTATAACCTCCGCGTGTTGGTTGCGCAGTTTGTTGATCAGGTTGTCGATGGCGACCTGCTGCTCCAGATCGGAATGGTCCAGCAACGCCAGCGAGTCCTGGTCCACCTCATCCAGGGTGCCACTGCCACCACCCGGCTTGAACGAGCCGATGTCATTGAACGCGCGGCTGACGTACTGCAGCACCGACACGGTCATGTTCTTGCGCCGCAGCCTCAACTCACGCATGGCGTCAAAGTACGCGGTCTGATCCTGGTTGGTTCCAGCCTTGTCCGCCAGCTCAAAAAGCGCGTCGTCCGCCTTGTCGAAAAAACCAGACAGTACAGACTTCAGTGACTGACCCGATACGTCACGCAGGCGCACCAGAGAGCCCGGCAGGGAAAACCTGTCAGGAAGCTTCTGGCCTTTGAGACTTACAACCTTGTTATCCTGCGCCATTCGGCTGCTCCGGGTGATAGCTGGAGAAATGTGTTATTGCACATCTTAGGCCTTACCCACGTCACCTTGTGTCAGAATTTGTCACCTTTTGTGTCTAAGTGATGGTTGTCACAGTTTAGCACCCCCACCTTTCCACGTTTGGCGAATCTGGCTGTGGCCTATAGAATCACAACCGCACACCCAACGTGCCTCCAAACCGCCACTGAACAACCGGAAATTCTGCCATGATTCCAGCCGAACTGCTCCGCCAGTCCCGCATTGAAACCGTTGCACAAAGCCTGCGTGAAGACATTGGAGATGGCGACATTACTGCCATGCTGATTCCACAAGCGCGCATCAGTCGCGGACATGTCATTACCCGGGATGCCGCAACCATTGCCGGACGCGCATGGGTTGAGGAGGTGTTCCGGCAGGTGGACCCGGGGGTCACCCTGAGCTGGCAGGTGCAGGACGGAGACGAGGCAAGCCCCGGCCAATCGCTGTTTTCCATGGAAGGCCCGGCTCGCAGCCTGCTCACCGCCGAGCGCTCAGCCCTGAACTGGCTGCAGTTGCTGTCCGGCGTTGCCACCACATGTGCCGGCCATGCCCGCCGTGTCGCCCATACCGGTGTTCAGCTACTGGATACCCGCAAGACCTTGCCTGGCCTGCGACTGGCGCAGAAATACGCGGTCACCTGCGGTGGCTGCCATAACCATCGCATTGGTCTGTGGGATGCCTTCCTGATCAAGGAAAACCACATTGCCGCCTGTGGCTCCATTGCGGATGCCGTCAGAGAGGCCCGCCGACTTGCCCCTGGCCGGCCGGTGGAAGTGGAAACCGAAAATCTGGAAGAACTGGATCAGGCCCTGGCCGCAGGCGCGGACATCATCATGCTGGATGAATTCTCACTGGAGGATATGCGCCAGGCGGTTATTCACACGGCTGGCGCCGCAAAGCTGGAAGCGTCCGGCGGCGTCAACAGCGAGACACTGGTGCCGATTGCCGAGACCGGTGTCGACTATATCTCTATCGGAGCACTGACCAAGGATGTCAGGGCGGTGGATCTGTCCATGCGCCTGGACACTCACGACTGATTCGGCCGGAGGCCCGGTTCACACGCTCAGGGTTGATTATACGCTCAGGGCTGTCCGGACAGCAGGCGGTCCATTTCTTCCAGCTTGCTAATCAGGGCGGCCCCGGACTCTTCCCTGCCCCGGAAGTGCTCTTCCGCCATCGGTGCCATACCTGACACCTGAGGCAGGGGCTGACCGCCCTCAATCAACACTTTCATGCGGCTGACAAAGACGAACTGCAACCACTGGGTAAACTCCAGCGTGTCCACGGCAAACGGCTGGGCACTCTGCAGCGCCTCTGGCGATGGCGGCTCACTCTCCCACGCATCAATTCGCCGCAACTCAATCTCTATCTGAAGCAGGCTGTCCGCGACACGGGTGGTATGGTCGGACGAATTCGCCATAGATACGCTCACTCTCAATCTGCCAGGGGTTCCAGTTCAACGGTTTCGCCATGAAGCACTCGGTACAGGTCTTCATACTGCCGTGTCAGCGGATGTTTCGGTGCCATATGAATCAACGGTTGCCGGCTCTGGTGCGACTCCTTCATCTTCACCGAGCTGGACAACCTCACCGGCAATACGGGCAGGCCCTCGTCCATCAGCTCACGCACCAGCTTCTTTGGCAGGCTGGCGCGGGGCTGGAACTGGTTTGCGACAATACCTTCGACCACGAGGTCTTCGTTGTGGTCTTCCTGCAGCTCCTGAATCTCGTGAAGGATGCTGTAGAGAGCCTGACGGGAAAAATCATCGCAATCGAAAGGAATAAGGCATCGCTGCGCCGCAATCAATGCGGATCGAGTGTAGAAATTGAGCGCCGGCGCCGTATCAATGTAGATTTCGTCAAACGACTCACCGAGTTTCTTCAGCGCTTCTCTCAGCTTGTAAATCTTGTGCTTGGCTTCCAGTTTGCGCTCCAGAAAATCCAGTTCCGGGCTGGAAGGCATAACAAACAGGTTGTCGAAGGGAGAGGCGTGGACAAACTCGTCAGCGCGCCGATTAAACACGGTAAACGCCACCGTCTGCTCAAGGTAGTCGGCAATGGTATCCTTGAGCTCGCCCGCAGGCCTACCCAGCAGGTAGTGGGTGGAATTACCCTGGGGATCAAGATCGACAACCAGTGTTCGTTTGCCCCGGGCGGCGCTGATCGCGGCCAGGTTACAGGTGATACTGGACTTGCCGACGCCACCTTTCTGGTTAAACACTACTCGTCTCATGCTGCTTCCTCTGACAGTTTCCCTGCGAATATAACGCCCTACCAGCCCAACACCGACTTAACGAACGGGATCGTCAGTCGTCGCTGGGCGCGTAATGAGTTTTCATCCAGGCGATCCAGAATGGCCAGCAGATCGGCCAGTTTCCGGGGTGCTCGCCTGAGTATGAATACGGCCACATCATCACTGAGGACAAGGCCGCGCTGCTCCGCCCTCGCCATCAGTATCCTCAGGCGATCATCGTCGCGATAGATGCCCAATTGAATGGTCAGGCCATGACTCAACCGGGACACCAGGTCCTGCAACCCGAATGGCAACGACGCCGGCAGTTCCGACAGGCTGACGACCATCAGGTGCCCATGGTCATTCACCCGATTGTACAGATGGAAGATGGCCTCTTCCCAGTTTTCCTGGCCCGCAATGAGATCCAGGTCATCCAGGCAGATCACTGACTGTCCTTCCAGCCCTGAGAGCGAGTCGGGACCCAGAGGAAACAACTCCTCCATGCTGACACAAACCGCACTCTGTTGGTTTTGCTCCGCCAGATGACAGACCGCCTGCAACAGATGGCTTTTGCCAGTGTCTGCGTCGCCACAAACGGCGATGACGGGTACAACACCAACCTGCTCGCAGGCAGACTTAAGTCTTGCCGCGGCATCGGCATTCCGGCCACCATGAAAATTATCAAAACGGGCGTCGTCTCGAAGCTTGACCCCCAACACCAGCTGTGACGCACTCACTGCCTCTTTGCCCTCCATGCCCTCAGACTCCATACGCCGATATAGTGCGCACCGCTGAAAATGGCTGAGGCCGCCACCAGCAGAATGCCAACGTCCATAACCCACGGTTGCATCGGCAAATCCGCCAGCAGAATGATGATCGCGAGGGCGACCAGAATCTGGATCAGGGTGTTAAGTTTACCGGGCAGGCTCGGCTGCATTTCAAAGCGACCGACACCGTAATGAAACGCCAGCCCACCACACACGATCAGGAGATCCCGGCCCAGCACCAACCAGAACAGCCAGGCCGGGAGTACGCCAGTTATAGCCAGCATCAGATAGGTGGTGATCAGCAGTGCCTTGTCCGCCAATGGGTCGGCAATGGCGCCAAGCCGGGTTCGCCAGTTGTAGTGACGAGCCAGGAAACCATCAAAGGCATCCGTTGCGGATGCCAGAAAAAATATCACCAGGGCAAAACGATATTCCTTGGCCATAAGGGCTGCCGCAAAAGGAGCAATCAGCAAAATGCGCAAAAACGTCAGCGCATTTGGAATCCAGCGCCAGCGGTGCGTCATGACATGACTCCCCTAATACCGAACACCGCGATATTATTCCCCGTCTTCCGACTCGACGATGGAGGCAGGCTGCCAGCGGTAATGAAGCACCTGATAGAGTGACTCGAACGCCTGTTCTGACTCTTCCTCGTTTGCCAGTAGAGGCTGGTAAACGAACAGCGGGTTGGCGGAGGCCGCAGCGCTCTCCGTGCTCTGTTCCGCCAGTGCAATACCGCCTTGCGGGGCCTGCTGCACCGATTGGGCCTGCGCCTGACCACCGGGTTGACGCTCATCACCTGTGGGCATGCGTGAGACCTCGGCGTCTGAAAGCGGAACCAGCCGCGGGTCCAGGGCAATGTACTGCTTCAGCTGCTCCATCTCCCCTGAAAAGGCAACCCTGAGCGTCAGTTGGTCCTTCCGCGCTCTGGTGGCACCCGCATCGACCACGGGCGACAGGTTTTTGAGAACCCCATTCACACGGGCGTAATCCTTCAGATTGCTGACTCCATGCACAACGATGTCCACCTGTGGAGACTCGCCGACATCACTGCCCGCAACCGCATAACGATCTGCAAACATTTCCGCCCAGCGCCCGACAACGGCAGCAGCCAGAGCTTGCGGCGTATCGGCGGTCACCGATTGCTCCGTACTATCCAGCCCCATACCGTCAAACACCCATCCGGCACGCCACTGTGATCCGGAACGGCTGACCCGTACCACCGACATCAGGTCATGCTCCATATCCTCGGACGATCTGCGAACACTGGATGTAAACTGTCCCCATATGTCCGACAACAGTTCACGGTCGTCCCGGTATCTTGCGGGAGGAAGCCCCACCGGCAAACCCCGGTCAACCGCCGCGTCCTGAAAAACGCGACGCCACTGTTCATCGGCGCCCGTCCCGGTACTGTCGTTTCCCTGATGGACCAGGGTACGGCGCCCGCCTTCTTCGACCGCGATCCAGGCCAGCGTCAGCGGCCTATTCGCGCCCCACACCGGTGCATCCGCGGACGCCAGCGCACGGTTGACGCCGACCGCACCGAAGCTCATCCGTAGCCTGTGATTTCCCGTATCGGAGCGTAAGAACTGGTAGGACTGAAGCAGCGATTCGGCGTTCGCCAGGAGTTCTTCAACGCCTTCGTTGCGCAGCACGTCGCGGGTGCCGGAAACGCGCACAAACACCCGGCTCAGGCCGTCCGCATAGCCCTGCTCAAGTTCCTGAGGCTGCGAGCCAGCGACGGGCACTTCCACCGAGTAAAGGCCGGTAACGGTAACAGCTGCCGCTGGCGCGGCCATCAGCGCCAATACTCCAAACAACCGGAGTGACTGACGGACTATCCGCACTGCCTGCATCGAGATTTTTCCTGAGTCTGGCATGAAACACCCTGCGATTCGTCTTAATGGCGCATAGGATACACCAAGCCCCCTGGTGTGAGTAGCTAACCGGGATTGCAGAAAGTCAATCCGGTGCCACACTGCCTTTAAGGGTGACAAACGGGGCAATTCATTTGGAGCGCCGTTCCGCACCTGTTAAAATCCGCCGCCTGTCCCACTGTCCAAACGGTTAAACACACCATGAGCGAACAGAAGCCCTCCCTCACCTATCGTGATGCCGGCGTTGATATCGATGCTGGTAACGAACTCGTCGACCGCATCAAGAATACCGCGGCGCGCACACGTCGCCCGGAAGTCCTTGGCGGCCTCGGTGGCTTTGGCGCCATGGTGGCTATTCCCCCTGGCTACAATGAGCCGGTGCTGGTATCAGGCACCGACGGCGTCGGCACCAAGCTTCGACTTGCGATGCAACTCCAGAAGCACGACACCATTGGCATTGACCTTGTGGCCATGTGTGTCAACGACCTGGTAGTAGGCGGTGCGGAACCCCTGTTCTTCCTGGACTATTACGCTACCGGCAAGCTGAATGTCGACGTGGCCGCCCAGGTTGTCGACGGCATTGGCGCTGGCTGTGAACAGGCCGGCTGCTCCCTGGTGGGCGGCGAGACGGCGGAAATGCCGGGCATGTACGAAGGGGACGACTACGATCTGGCCGGTTTCTGTGTGGGTGTGGCAGAGCGCAGCGAGATCATTGATGGCAGCCGCGTGCAGGCTGGCGACGTTCTGCTCGCCCTGGGTTCTTCCGGCCCGCATTCCAATGGTTACTCCCTGATCCGCAAGATCCTGGAAGTCAGTAACGCTGACCTGAACCAGACGGTTGCCGACGTTACCCTCGCGGATGCCCTGATGGCGCCCACCCGCATTTATGTGAAAAACCTGCTCCAGCTCGTCCGCGAAGTGGACGTTCGTGCGCTGTCCCACATCACTGGCGGCGGCCTTCCGGAGAACATTCCCCGGGTTCTGCCTGATGGCATGGTTGCAGCCATCGATACGGACAGCTGGCAGCTACCCCCGGTGTTCCAATGGCTGAAGGATGCCGGCGGCGTTGCCAGTGAAGAAATGTACCGCACCTTCAACTGTGGCGTCGGTATGGTTGTATGCATCCCTGCAAACCAGCGCGAACTGGCCCTTGATACGCTGAACGCTCTGGGTGAAAAAGTCTGGCAGGTCGGCATCATTGAAGCCTCTGACGACGCCACGGCCTCTGCATCAGTACGTTATGCGCCAGGGCTGTTGTCGGCATGAAGGCAGATTCCGTAACCGCCCCACGCATCCTGGTCCTGGCTTCCGGCAGCGGCACCAACCTTCAGGCTCTCATCAACGCCAGCCGGGAGCGGGACTTTCCCGGCCAGATCGTTGCGGTAGGGTGCAACCGCCCTGGCGCCTTCGCTCTGGAGAGGGCAGCCCAGGCCAACATCGACACCTTCACCGTGGATCACACCCATTATGGTTCCCGCGAGGAGTTCGACGGCGCACTGATGGCGGAGATTCGCCGTCACAACCCGGACCTGATCGTCCTGGCAGGCTTCATGCGCATCCTGACCACGGATTTCGTGCGGGCACTGCGTGGCACCATGCTGAACGTGCACCCTTCCCTTCTGCCCAAGTACACCGGGCTGAAGACCCATCAGCGTGCACTGGACGCTGGCGAAACAACCCACGGCGTGTCCATTCATTTTGTCACCGAAGAACTGGATGGCGGGCCGGTGGTTGCCCAGGCAGAAGTGAGCATATCCCCGGACGACACCCCGGAATCCCTCGCCGAGAAAGTCCAGGAGAAAGAACACGTGCTTTACCCGATCGTCGTGCGCTGGTTCTGTGAGGGGCGCATTCAACTGGGCACCGACTATGTAGTGTTCGACGGTCAGCCACTGAATCGACCGGTGGTACTTCCGGACGAGAACTCAGCAGCCTCGGCCTGAGTAAACTTATCGTCATCTCCGGAAGCAACCAGTCACGCTAGACTGTTCAGTGACAGATCTGCCATTGCAACCGGAGGAGTCGCATGCCCCTGAAATTCAGCCTCACAGCGTTGCCCGCCCTGTTAACCGGGGCGCTGCTTCTCGGAGCCTCGCTCGCACAAGCCTCGGACGAGCAGGAGGACGTTACCCTCCAACCCATGAAGCTCAGCTACAACGCCTCCCTGGACAAGGGCATCTCCCTCAATGGTGACGCCCGCCGCATCCTGGAACAGCGGGACGATGGCACCTGGCATTTCAGAACCGACGTGGATTCCTTTGTTGCGGACATTGACGAATCGCTGATCTTCCGCTGGGAAGACAATCAGGTGGTTCCCCTGCGTTACCGCTACAAGCTCTCCGGCCTCTTCATCCGGGACCGTGAGGAAGCGATCGATTTTGACTGGGAAAATAACGTAGTCAGTGGGCATCACGAAGGCGATAAGTTTTCGATGAAGCTGGAGAAAGGCGCCATGGACCCCATGGGCTATCAACTGCAGCTAAGCCAGGACATCAAGGCCGGCAAGCGCGAGATGGAATACCGCGTCATCGACAAGGGCGACTACGACACCGACAAATTCGCCGTCGTTGACGAGGAAACCGTGCGCATCAACGGCAGCGAAATTCGCACACTCAAGGCCGAGAAGGTTCGCGACAGTGAGAGCAAACGCGAGTCGCTGATGTGGTTCGCGCCGGAGCGTGACTATCTGCTGATTCGCTTCCTCCAGGTGGAACCTGACGGCAGCGAGTACGAACTGACCATCAGCGACGCCAAGGTGGGCCGCTAGAGCGGTGAGTTACGGGCTGGCCGTCGCCCAGACAGCCTTCACTTCATCCGCGATGATTCGCAGCCCCTCCGCCACGCGCTCATCGTCCTGTGAGTAGGTCACCCGCAGGCATTCGTGGCGGTGCTTCCAGCCGTCTTCCGGCAAACCGGGGAAGAAGTAGTGCCCCGAGACCACCAGCACGCCCCGCGCTTTCAGCCGCTGATACAGCTCCAGACTGCTGATCGGCAGCCCCGGAAACCAGAGCCAGAGAAACATGGCGCCTTCAGGTTTATGGACGTACCAGCGACAGCTGTCCTCGCCCATGGCATCCCGGAACACCGCCACCGCCCGTTCCATTTTCGCCTTGTAGAACGGGCAGACCACATCCCGGCTGAGCGACAGAATCTCTCCTGAGCGCACCAGAGGCTCCGCCAGCATGGCGCCAAAACTGCCGGTGGCAAGGTTCATGATGGCATTGATGCCCGACAAGGCCTTGATCACCGGCTCCGCCGCAATAACGATGCCCGTACGCACGGCCGGCAGGCCGAACTTGGACAGGCTCAGACACAGGATCACCTGGTCGTTCCAGTGGGGTTTCGCATCCACAAACAGCAGGCTTGGAAACGGTGTACCGTAGGCTCCATCCACAATCAGCGGGATGTCGTGCTGGCGGGCCATGGCTTCCAACCGGGACAGCTCTTCGTCGGTGACCACATTTCCAGTGGGGTTCGTGGGCCGGGAAACGCAGATGGCGCCGGTTTCAGCCGTTACCTCAACCGCATCGAAATCCACCCGGTATTTGAACTCATGGGCGTCGGTGAATGAGATATCCGGCTGCACGGCGTGGAACAGCCCGGGCTCAATACCGGCATCGGCATAGCCTATGTACTCTGGCGCCAGTGGCAACAGGACATGCTTGTGCACCCCATCACCATAGTCACCACCAAACATATTGAACAGCATGAAAAACGCGGCCTGACTGCCATTGGTCAGGGCAATATTTTCCGGCTTCAATCCCCAGCCATACTCACGATTCAGAAGCTCGGCCAGGGAGGCAATGAACTGCTTCTCACCCTGGGGCGGGTCATAAATACCAACCAGCCTGCGCGTATCACCATCACTTTGGGCCATGTCGGCCAGTATCTGCTGGACCCGAGCCTGGATCTCGGGAATATGACCGGGATTGCCCCCACCCATCATGATCATGTCGTCGCCGGACGCCAGGGCGTTGCCAAGGTCATCCATCAGGGAGGTGATGCCCGCATCCGCGGTAAATTTCCGACCAAAGGAAGAGAGTTTCATGACGCTTTTCTGTACCGGATTAGAACGGATTGTCACCCAAGTGTAGGCCAGAGCCAGCAGCGCTGCCGGTCAGTCGCTCAGCGAGATGCCCAGGTTGCTCACACCGTCGTTGGCGGCATCGCCGTGGATGCGTTCAACAAACTGGCTGGTGGGCGTGCGCTGGCGTTTGAGGGCCAGGATCAGGTCGCGCTGGAATACCTTGTCTTCTTTCATCAGCGGGTGCTGGTCCAATAGCCTGACCAGCTCATCTTCTTCCAGATCTTCACCTTCAGAAAGCTCAACAAAGTTCATGACGGTCGCGGTGGCCATCTGGGAGGCGTCGGTTGCACGGTGCTTGCCCGGATTGAGCCGGTTCAGCAACGCCTGTTCCAGCAACTGGCAAAAATCAAAGGCGGGATAGACACCGTAAGCGTCATAGGCGTTCACATCTGGCGACAGCGATTCGAGTTTCGCCAGCAATTGGGGAATGGCCGCTTCGGAAACGTCCTTTTGCAGCATTTCCCAGCCAAGATCGAGCAATTGGCGCATTTTCGCACCGGTTTTGAGCCCAACGGCGTCCGCAAACAGGGCGTAATTGGGGAAGGAGCGCTCAGCGAGGGCCATCAGGAAGGTAAATTCCCGCCAGCCCTGCAGTTGTGAGACAGCTTTCAGAAACTGATTGGCGTTCACTGTGGCTCTCTCCTGACGATGTCACTTACCGGAATCGCCCCTGCGGCACTGCCACTCATGTTCGCGGCAGGGTCACGCCTGTTTGCCCCAGGTACTTTCCGCCCCGGTCTTTGTAGCTGGTGTCGCAGATTTCATCAGACTCGAAGAACAGCATCTGGGCGACGCCTTCGTTGGCGTAGATTTTGGCCGGCAGGTTGGTGGTGTTGGAAAATTCCAGGGTGACCTGCCCTTCCCACTCGGGTTCCAGTGGTGTGACGTTGACGATGATGCCACACCGCGCGTAGGTGGATTTGCCCAGGCAGATGGTCAGCACACTGCGGGGGATACGGAAGTATTCCACGGTGCGCGCCAGGGCAAAGGAGTTGGGCGGGATGATGCAGACGTCGCCGGTGTAGTTGACGAAGCTGTTTTCATCGAAGTTCTTCGGGTCCACGGTGGCGGAGTGGACGTTGGTGAAGATTTTGAATTCGTTGCTGCAACGGACATCGTAGCCGTAGCTGGATGTGCCGTAGGAGATTACGCGGCCTTTTTCGGTTTCGCGGACCTGATCGTATTCAAAGGGTTCGATCATGCCCTGATCCCGGGACATCCGGCGAATCCAGTGGTCGGATTTGATGCTCATGGGTGACGTCTCGTATCCATAAAAAAGAGAGGCGGTAGTTTACCTGTTCACTTAATGGCTGTCGAAGGCCTAGTCGCTAATTTTGACAGGTCTCTCCGATGCGGCCTTAGGGGCTGCAGCTATGGAAAGAACGGGTTCGAAACACGCCGTGGATACGTCCATGTAGGCTTGAGAAAAACATCCATGTTTTTCACAGTTTCAAACCCGTTCCTTCCACAGCTGCGATCACACTTTGGTGGGGCTCGCCTAGTGTTCGGTTACGGAAACACTGGAGATAGAGCCCGTCAGGTTTCTTTCACGGGTGGACAGTTCTGCGCCAACCCGGCGAGCGATATCCTTGTAGCGCCTTGCCACTTCCGAATCGGGTTCCGCCACCACAGATGGGGTGCCGCCGTCGGTCTGTTCACGGATGGTCAGGTGCAGCGGGAGTTGGCCCAGCAGCGTGGTGTCGTATTCTTCGGCGATGCGTTCGCCGCCGCCGTGGCCGAAGAGGGGTTCTTCATGGCCGCAGTTGCTGCAGATGTGGACGCTCATGTTTTCCACCACGCCCAGTACAGATATGTCCACCTTGCGGAACATTTCGATGCCTTTTTTGCCGTCCAGCAGGGCGATGTCCTGGGGTGTGGTGACGATGACGGCACCGTTTACCGGGACTTTCTGGGCGATGGTGAGCTGGATGTCACCGGTGCCCGGGGGCATGTCGAGGATAAGGTAGTCCAGTTCGTTCCACAGGGTCTGTTGCAACAGTTGCATGACGGCGCCGCTGACCATGGGGCCGCGCCAGACCATGGGGGTTTTCTCGGTGACGACGAAGGCCATGGAGTTGGCCTGAAGGCCGTGGGCTTCCATAGGGACGAAGTATTTGTTTTCCCGGGTGTCGGGGCGTTTGCCTTCGGGCACGCCCAGCATCATGCCGATGCTGGGGCCGTAGATGTCCGCGTCGAGAATGCCGACACGGGCGCCTTCGGCTTGCAGCGCCAGGGCAAGGTTGACGGCGGTGGTGGATTTGCCCACGCCGCCCTTGCCGGAGGCCACTGCGATGATGTTCTTGACGCCGGGAACGGACTGGATGTCTTTCTGGCCTTTGTGGGAGTGGATTTTCTGTCCCACGTGGACATCCACGCCTTCAACGCCATCGACGTTATCGAGGGCGTTGGTGAGCAGCTCTTTCAGGGCGCCGGCGATGCCTTTGGACGGGTATGGCAATTCGATCATCACGGTGACCTTGCCGCTGTCGTCCGCGGTCAGGGATTTCACCGCACCCAATTCATACAGGTCCTTGCCCAGGTAGGGGTCGCGGTACTGTTGTACGGCGGTTTCCAGTGCCTGCTGTGAAATCTGTGCCATCGGAATCTCCGGTCTAACGTCACGCGCATTTATTAGCGCGGAAACAGGTGTTTCGGGTGAAAATTATCTGCTCGGAAGGTATCATTTGTGCCCGTTTCTGGCCATAAGGGTTCTTTACCCGGAGCAAGGCCGGCAAACGCGAACGCCCAACTCCTGACGAATGAAGGTTCGGACCACAACATGACGCAAGCGAGTTCAAAGCAACAGCGCGATATTCTGGTAACCAGCGCCCTGCCGTACGCCAATGGCCCCATCCACCTGGGCCATCTGCTGGAATACATTCAGACGGATATCTGGGTGCGCTATCAGAAAATGCGTGGCCAGAACTGCTACTACGTTTGTGCGGACGATGCTCATGGTACTGCTATTATGCTCCGTGCCGAGCGGGAAGGCATCTCCTCCGAGAGCCTGATCGACCGTATCCGGGACGAGCACCAGCAGGATTTCGGCGGCTTCCACATCCGCTTCGACAACTATTACACCACTCATTCCGAGGAGAACCGCCAGTTCTCGGAATACATTTATCGCCAGTTGCAGGAAAACGGCCACATCGCCACCCGCAAAATTACCCAGGCGTTCGATCCTGAAAAGAACATGTTCCTGGCGGACCGGTTCATCAAGGGCACCTGCCCCAAGTGCAAGACCGAAGACCAGTACGGCGACAACTGCGAAGCCTGTGGCGCCACCTATACCCCGGCTGAGCTGATCAATCCCCGCTCGGCGGTCTCCGGTGCCACGCCGGTGGACAAGGAATCCGAGCACTACTTCTTCCGCCTGCCGGAATTTGCGGACTTCCTCGCGAACTGGACCCGCAGCGGTACGCTGCAACCCCAGGTGGCCAATAAACTGGCCGAGTGGCTGGATGCGGGTCTGCAGGAATGGGACATCAGCCGCGATGCGCCCTACTTCGGCTTCGAGATTCCGGATGCACCCGGCAAGTACTTCTACGTCTGGCTCGACGCGCCCATTGGTTACCTCGCCAGTTTCAAGAACCTGTGCAACCGGGAAGGCATTGATTTCGAGCATTTCTGGAAGGCGGATTCCACCGCCGAGGTGTACCACTTTATCGGCAAGGACATTATCAATTTCCACGCCCTGTTCTGGCCGTCCATGCTGCACAGCGCCGGGTTCCGCACACCCAGTGCCGTCTGGGCCCATGGTTTCGTGACGGTAAATGGTAAGAAAATGTCCAAGTCCCGGGGCACGTTCATCATGGCCCGGACCTATCTGGACCATCTGAATCCGGAATACCTGCGCTACTACTTCGCCGCCAAACTCACCGGCAGCGTCGACGATATGGACCTGAACCTGGAAGACTTCGCCGCGCGGGTGAACTCGGACCTGGTGGGCAAGGTGGTCAACATTGCCAGTCGCAGCGCCGGGTTCATCACCAAGCGCTTTGATGGCCAACTCGGTACCGTCACCGAACATGAAAAGCTGAAAGAGTTTATCGAGGCCGGCGATGAGATCGCGGACTTTTTCGAGGCCCGGGAGTTCGGCCGCGCCATGCGTCGAATCATGGAACTGGCTGACATCGCCAACCAGTACGTGAATGACGAGCAGCCCTGGGTCATTGCCAAGCAGGACGGCCAGGACGACAACCTGCAGGCCATCTGCACCAACGCCATCAACATGTTCCACCTGCTGATGACTTACCTGGCGCCGGTTCTGCCGGAAACCGCCAAGGCTTCAGAGGCGTTCCTGAATGCGCCGCTGGACTGGAACAAGCGCGAGCAACGGCTTGAGAATCACGGCATCAACAAGTTCAAGCCGCTGATGAACCGCGTGGATATGGCTCAGATCGAAAAAATGCTGGACGCGTCCAAGGAAGAAATGCCCGCAGCGACAGGACAGAAGACCCCGGAAGCCAATCTCGAGCCGATTGCCGATGAAATAGAATTCGGGGATTTCGCGAAGGTGGATCTTCGGGTCGTCAAGATTGTCAAAGCCGAACACGTGGACGGCGCCGACAAGCTGCTTCGCCTTACCCTTGACGTTGGAGAGGGCGAGCGCAACGTTTTTGCCGGCATCAAATCGGCGTACAAACCTGAGGACCTCGAAGGACGCCTGACGGTGATGGTGGCCAACCTCAAGCCCCGAAAGATGAAATTCGGAATGTCAGAGGGCATGGTGCTGGCGGCCGGCCCCGGCGGAAAAGACATTTTCATCCTGTCACCGGATTCGGGCGCCACGCCCGGCATGCGGATTATGTAATGGCGCGCTCTGATGACTGAGTATCTGCTGATCCTGGTCAGCACCATACTGGTGAACAATTTTGTGCTGGTTCAGTTTCTTGGACTGTGCCCGTTCATGGGCGTATCCGGGAAGCTGGAAACCGCCATGGGCATGTCATTGGCCACCACGTTTGTGCTGACCCTGGCCTCGGTGTGCAGCTACCTGGCGTATACCTACCTGCTGGAGCCGCTGGACCTGGCGTTCCTGAAAACCATCACGTTCATCCTGGTCATCGCCGTTGTGGTGCAGTTCACGGAGATGGTGGTGCGCAAGACCAGCCCCCTGCTCTATCGGGTATTGGGCATTTTCCTGCCGTTGATCACCACCAACTGTGCGGTTCTGGGTGTTGCCCTGCTTAACCTCAACAAGAACAATAACTTCGTGGAGTCTGTCCTGTACGGATTCGGCGCCGCCGCCGGCTTTTCGCTGGTGCTGGTGCTGTTTGCTGCCATGCGTGAACGCATCGCCGTGGCCGATGTTCCGGTTGCCTTCCGGGGCGCCGCCATTGGCATGGTCACCGCCGGGTTGATGTCTCTGGCTTTCCTGGGCTTTACTGGTCTGGTCAGCGTCTGACGGAGCGTTTGTATTATGTGGACGAGCATACTGATTGCCGTACTGGTTCTGCTCGCGCTGGCGGTTGTGTTCGGCGGCCTGCTGGGCTTTGCCGCAGAGCGCTTTCGGGTGGAAGGCAACCCGTTGGTGGACCAGATTGACTCCATGCTTCCCCAAACCCAGTGCGGCCAGTGTGGTTTTCCCGGCTGCCGTCCCTACGCCGAATCCATTGCCAACGGCGATGCCATCAACAAATGCCCTCCGGGCGGTGAAACCACCATCAAGGCACTGGCGGACCTGCTGGACGTGGAGCCACAACCGCTGGACGCGGAACACGGGGTGGAACAGGCCAAGCGTGTTGCGGTGATTCGCGAGGACGAGTGCATTGGTTGCACCAAGTGTATCCAGGCCTGCCCGGTGGACGCCATCCTCGGCGCCGCAAAACACATGCATACCGTAATCGAGAGCGAATGCACCGGCTGTGATCTGTGTGTGGAACCCTGCCCGGTGGACTGTATCGACATGATTACGGTAGAGCCCGACATTCGCTCCTGGACCTGGACACCGCCCAAATCCGGTGTGATTGCCACCGATCGTCAGGGGGCCAACGCCTGATGACACAGCTCTGGGACTTTTCCGGCGGCATCCATCCTGCCGAAAACAAACACCAGTCCACATCACGCCCGATCACTGGCGCCGGCCTGCCAGAGGTTCTGGTATTGCCGTTGCAGCAGCATATAGGCGAGCCGGCCGAAGCCTGTGTTGCAGTCGGCGATCGAGTTCTCAAAGGCCAGAAAATAGCCGACGTGGCCGGCGGCATGGGCGTACCCGTTCACGCGCCGACCTCCGGCACTATTGAATCCGTCAGCCTTCAGCCCGTTCCCCATCCCTCGGGAATGAGCGACTGGTGCATTACCCTCAAGCCCGACGGAAAAGATGAGTGGGCACCTCTCAACCCGATAACGAACTACCGGGATCTGGACCGGGAAACGGTGCTCGAACAAATCCGCGACGCCGGCATTTCCGGCATGGGAGGCGCCGGCTTCCCCACAAACATCAAGCTACGCCCGCCGAGGGACCGGAAGGTAAACACGCTGATCCTGAACGGCGCGGAGTGTGAGCCCTACATCACGGCCGACGATATGTCGATGCGGGAGAACGCAGGCGAAATCATTGCTGGGTTGCGCATCATGGCGTGGATACTGCGCCCGGAGCGGGTTGTCATCGGCATCGAAGATAACAAGCCAGAGGCCATCTCCGCGCTCAGGAAAGCCGCGGAGGGCACCCAGACAGAGATCGCGGTCATCCCCACCAAATATCCCTCTGGCGGTGAAAAACAGCTGATACAGATCCTGACAAGCATGGAAGTGCCCAGTGGCGGGATTCCAGCGGATATTGGAGTGATGTGCCAGAACGTGGGCACAGCCATCGCCGTATCCGCCGCCATTCATCGGGGCGAGCCGTTGATTTCCCGCGTCACAACGGTCACTGGGTATGCAGTGACCGATCCCGGTAATTTCGAGGTCCTGATCGGCACACCTATCGACTACCTGCTAGCGCAGGCCGGGCAGGAAAACAGCAAGCTCCACCGCCTTGTTCTGGGTGGGCCGATGATGGGCTATACCCTGGAAACGCCAGCCGTACCGGTGGTCAAGACCACCAACTGCGTCATTGCCGCCACTGCCACGGAATTACCGGACCCGGCTCCGGAACAACCCTGTATTCGCTGCAGCATGTGCGCCGAAGCCTGCCCAATGGAGTTGCTGCCCCAGCAACTGTTCTGGTACTCCAAAGCCGGGGAGTTCGACAAAGCCGAGCACCTGAACCTGTTCGACTGCATCGAATGTGGTGCCTGTTCTTACGTCTGCCCCAGCTCCATTCCGCTGGTGCAGTATTACCGGGCGGCCAAAGGCGAGATACGGGTACAACAGGCTGAACAGCTGAAAGCGGATCGCGCCCGTGAACGTTTTGAAGCCCGTCAGGCGAGACTCGAACGGGAACAGCAGGAGAAAGAACAGCGCCGCAAAGAACGAGCGAAGGCGGCTGCCGAAGCCCAGGCCAGGAAGCAGGCCGAGGCTGAAAAGGCGGACGCAGAAGGCCAGCCCGCCGATGACCGTGCCGCCAAAGCCGCCCTGGTGCAGGAAGCCCTTGCCCGTAAAAAGGCCAAGGGCCAACAACAGGCCGAAACGAAAGCTGAGACATCTGAAACCAAAGCCGCCAGCGAACCGGCGCCCGATATTGACGCCCTGGAGAAGCAGCTTGCCCAGGCCACCGCAAAGCTGAACACCATGCAAAGCATGCTGGAGGACGCCAGGGCCGAGAATGCGGACAATGTCGAAAAACTCGAGAGAGCCGTCACCAAGAACCACGACCGGGTGAAGCGGGCGGAAGAGGCTCTGGCAGAGGCCCGGCAATCTATGGCGGCCACCGATACCCAAACGACAGACTCATGATGAACAGGCTCCAACGCTAATGGCACTTGCGCAACAGTCCTCGCCCCACGCCCGTAACGCCCGCTCCACGTCACAGGTCATGCTGTGGGTGATTCTGGCGGCCCTGCCCGGCCTGCTGGCGCTGACCCTGTTCTTTGGCTGGGGCAATCTGATCAACGTGGTCTGGTGCATCACGGTGGCACTCGCGGCCGAGGCTTCTATCCTCAAGCTTCGCAAGCGCCCGGTGGCTTTCTTCCTGAAAGACAACACTGCTGCGGTCACTGGCCTTTTGCTGGGCCTTTCCCTGCCACAGTTTGCGCCCTGGTGGGTGTCGGCGGTTGCCGTCATCGCCGCCATCGTCATGGCCAAGCAGCTCTATGGTGGTTTGGGCTCCAACCCGTTCAATCCTGCCATGGTGGGTTACGCTCTGGTGTTGATCTCGTTCCCCGTGGCCATGACCACGAATTGGGCGCAGCCCGGCCTCCTATGGGAGACCGCTCCGGGGTTTGGTGACACCCTGAGCATGATCGCCTCTGGCCAACAGACAGCGGTAGACGCCTTCACCATGGCCACGCCGCTGGATGAGTACAAACACAAGATTACCACCCACACCGCAGCGGAAGTGCTTGCTCACCCCACCTTCGGTGACGGTGTTGCCCGGGGCTGGGAATGGGTCAACGCCGCGTTCCTAGTGGGTGGTCTGGTTCTTGTCGGCCTGAAGATCATCACCTGGCACATTCCAGTCAGCATGCTGGCGGGCCTCGCAATTATGAGCCTTGCCTTTGGCAGCAACGCGGACCTGTATGCGCCGCTGTCCACGCACCTGCTGGCCGGGGGCACCATGTTGGGAGCGTTCTTCATTGCCACGGACCCGGTGTCCGCCGCGTCCAGTCATCAGGGCAAGCTTATCTACGGAGCGGGTATTGGTATCCTGATCTACCTGATCCGCACCTGGGGCGCCTACCCCGATGCGGTGGCCTTCAGTGTTCTGCTGATGAACTTCGCGGTGCCGTTTATCGACCATTACACGCCGCCCCGTACCTACGGGCATCATAAGCCCCGGCGCGGCATTCCCGGCAAGGGTCAGGGGTAAACCATGGCAGCACTCGCAAAGTCCATCCGTCGCAACGCCATTGGCCTGGGCCTGTTTGCCATCATTACCGGCGGCACCATCGCCATCACCCAGGTCATGACGGCCGAGCGTATACAGGAACAGGCCGCCAGGGCGGAAGCACAGGCGCTGTTTGAGATCATTCCGGAGAACCGGCATGACAATCATCTGCTGACCGACACGGTGCAGCTTCCGGCGGATAACGGAATGAATGCTAACGACCCCGTCACGGCCTGGGTGGCACGTCGCAATGGCCGCCCTACCGGATTGATCATGCCGGTAGTGGCCCCTGACGGTTATTCTGGCAACATTCACCTATTGGTGGGTCTGGATATGAAAGGCACGGTGCTGGGAGTTCGGGTGACCAGCCACCGGGAAACCCCTGGCCTGGGCGACCGCATTGAAACCAAGAAGTCAGACTGGATCCACTCGTTCACCGGCCGGTCCCTTGGCAACCCGGAACCAGAACGCTGGACTGTCAGGAAGAATGGCGGGGTATTTGACCAGTTCACCGGTGCGACCATCACCCCGAAAGCCGTGGTTAATGCGGTGCAAAAAACACTCATCTATTTCCGTGAGCATCGCAGCGACATTCGCGACATCCTCAATGAACCCGCGTCACCCCGAAGCACGCCTCTGACGCCCGAGGAAATCGCTGGCCAGACACCAGAACGGGAGCATTCGTAGCATGGCGACCAAATCCAGCTCAGAGATCATCCGTGACGGGCTTTGGACCAACAACCCTGCCCTGGTTCAGGTGTTGGGGCTTTGCCCCCTGCTAGCGGTGACCAGTACCGTCGTTAATGCCATCGGCCTGGGCCTGGCAACGCTGATGGTGCTGATGGGCTCGAACCTGGCAGTGTCACTGATCCGCAACTTTGTTAGCGAGTCGGTGCGCCTGCCTGCCTTCGTGATGATCATCGCCTCTTTCGTCACCTGCGCTGAACTGTTGATGCAGGCCTATACCTATGAGCTCTACCAGATCCTGGGTATATTCATTCCGTTGATTGTGACCAACTGTGCCATTCTGGGCCGTGCGGACGCGTTTGCCTCCAAGAACCCACCCCTACCCGCCCTGCTGGACGGTGTCATGATGGGTATCGGTTTTCTGGTAGTGCTGATTGCACTCGGCGCCATGCGGGAACTCGTGGGACAGGGCACCCTGTTTACCGATATGGATCTCCTGCTGGGCCCCATGGCGGCAGACTGGGGAATCCGTCCGCTGGAGCAATACCCGGACGTGCTCTTCATGGTGCTGCCGCCAGGCGCCTTTGTGGGGCTGGGGCTGCTTATCGCGCTGAAGAATGGCATCGACAATCATCTCAAGGCCCGCCGTACGGCGGCGGAGCCCATCGTGGCCGGTAGCAAGCGAGTGCGGGTAACAGGCCATGTATCCTGAACATCCAATGACCATTACTTTCTCAGCCAGCGGATAACCCATGAACAAGGCAAAACGTACGGAAATCTTTACCCGTTTGCGGGAAGCCAATCCGACACCCACAACCGAGTTGAACTATACCAACCCGTTCGAACTGCTGATCGCGGTGATCCTCTCGGCCCAAGCCACGGACGTCGGTGTAAACAAGGCAACAGCAAAACTATACCCCGTAGCCAACACACCCGAAAAAATCCTCGCGCTGGGAGTGGATGGCCTGAAGGAATACATCAAGACCATTGGGCTGTTTAACAGCAAGGCCGAGAACGTGATCAAGACCTGTCGTGCGCTGATTGAAAAACACGGCGGGGAAGTTCCGGACAACCGGGAAGACCTGGAAGCCCTTCCGGGTGTGGGCCGCAAGACCGCCAACGTGGTTCTGAACACCGCGTTCGGGCAACCGGCAATGGCGGTGGATACCCACATCTTCCGGGTATCGAACAGAACGGGGATTGCTCCGGGCAAGAACGTGCTGGAAGTGGAGAAGCGCCTGATGCGGCTGGTGCCCAGGGAGTTCCTGCTGGATGCCCATCACTGGCTGATCCTTCACGGGCGCTACACCTGTACCGCCAGGAAGCCCAAATGTGGCGCCTGCATCATCGAAGATCTGTGCGAATTCAAGCAGAAACGGGATTACATGGACTGACACCGGCCCCGGACAACCGGAACCGGTGCCCTTACCGGGCGCTTACCGCTGGCCCAGCATCTTCTCTTTCAGATCTTCCTGGGCAGGCTCGTCTGACAACCAGATGCCGAACAGGGCCTTCTTGAACTCCAGGTCGCCAATGGTGGCGCGTTCCTTGCCATTCTTAAGAACGCGCACGCCTTCACCCGGCAGGTAAACAAGATCAAAAACGTCACCGTCCTTGATCTCTTCTGAAAACACATCCAGGAACGCATCCACATCGTCCTTGATCGCGGCCAGGTCTCCCCCTGTGGAATTCTCAAACCCTTCCATTGTGGCGGATTTCATTTTGTCGCTGGTGATCATCCCGGAAATAATGTGCAGGGTGATGGCCTGGGGCTCGTCAGCGTTGATAATGGCCTGGCCATCGTCGATGGTCTCAGGCACATACAGACCGCCGATATAAAGGTCCATGAACCACTTGGAACGGGTACCCGCACCGTTGAGCTTGAGCTCGGTATCCATCGCCGAGTAGGTATCCGGCACATCAACGCCCTCCACCGTCAGAGCGGCGGCTGGTGTTGTAAGGGCTGCTGTCAGCAGCAGTGATGCAAATCCTGTTGATAGGGCCTTCTTCATCGTCCTTTCCTTATTGATCGTTATTATTGAATGTCTGATTGCACCGGAGTTCGACACCCATATCCCCCTCCGGCCATCCAAGTTTAACAGGGAGCAAACGAACGCTTACGCCGGCTGGTTCTCATTTGGCAACGCAAAAAAACCGGCCTGCAGACAGCGGGCCGGTTTTTGGTGGTACAGAACCGATTACTTGAACAGCATGGTTCCCGACAGGCCTTCCTTCTCCAGGATTTCGCGAAGGCGACGTAGCGCCTCCACCTGGATCTGGCGAACCCGCTCACGGGTCAGACCAATCTCCTGGCCCACTTCCTCAAGCGTGCTGATGGGGTAACCTCTCAAGCCAAAGCGGCGGGACAACACTTCCTGCTGTTTGTCACTGAGCTGATCGATCCACTTTTCGACACAGGAGCACATGTTGTTGTCCTGCAGCAGGTCGGCGGGATCAGAGGCGCCTTCGTCTGCGACGGTATCCAGAAGGGATTTTTCACCGCCGGTACCAATGGGGGTGTCCATGGACGCAACGCGCTCGTTCAGGCCCAGCATCCGCTTAACGTCTGCTACCGGCTTGTCGACCATGCGCGCAATTTCTTCCGCCGACGGCTCGTGGTCCAGCTTCTGGGTAAGCTCCCGTGCCGCGCGCAGGTACAGGTTGAGTTCCTTAACGACGTGGATGGGAAGGCGGATGGTGCGGGTCTGGTTCATGATGGCCCGCTCAATGGTCTGGCGGATCCACCAGGTCGCGTAGGTGGAGAAACGGAAGCCCCTCTCGGGGTCAAATTTCTCTACCGCACGGATAAGCCCAAGGTTACCCTCTTCTATCAGGTCCAACAGTGTCAGACCACGGTTCACGTAACGCCGGGCAATCTTGACCACCAAGCGTAGATTGCTCTCGATCATACGTTTGCGACCGGACTCCTCTCCCTTACGGGCGAGCCGTGCAAAGTACACTTCTTCTTCGGGTGTTAAGAGAGGAGAGAAACCGATTTCGTTGAGATAAAGCTGGGTGGCGTCCAGTTGTTTCTGGCTGGTGAAGTATCGACCCTGGGCCGGGATGTCTTCTTCTGTTTCAACGGCTTCCACTTCGGCCGTTTCTTTTTCTTCTACTTTGTCCTCTGCTAACAGCTGATCGTCTGCGTCTTCAACATCTGATACACGATCAATGATGAGTTCTTCATGCTCTGCTGACATAACTCTTTGCCCCGCCTTTCAATGATCCTGGAAATTCGCTCACGTCTTTTTGTTATTGCGAGCGCCTGCTTTCTTCGTGTTCTTGTTCAGGACATTTATTGCTAGCTGTTGACGGTTGCCGGAACCGTCGTTTTTTTATTGTTTGTCTCGACTATTATCTTTCGTTGCCTCTGATTTTCGGTGCCGGACGCCAGGTTTTGTTCTGCCAATCCGTTTCATCGGCCCGGGAGGTAGTGGGCGGGGTCGACCGGGTTGCCATTTTTCCGGATTTCAAAATGCAACTTGGGCCTGTCCGTGCCGCTGTTTCCCAGTTCAGCGATGACCTGTCCGGCTTTAACGTCCTCCCCTTCCTGCACCAGAATCTTCCGGTTGTGAGCATAAGCACTCAAATAGTGCTCGTTGTGGTTCACTATGATCAAGTTGCCATAACCGAGCAACCCACTTCCAGCATAAACGACATTACCACTTGCCGCTGCCCTCACAGAGTCACCTGCTTTTCCAGCAATATCAATACCTTTATTGACTTTCCCGGATGTAGAATAACCTGCAATTACGGTGCCAACGTGGGGCCAGCGCCAGTTGACATTGGATACTGTCTGGCTTTGACCCGTTAATGGTGACGACTTATCGGGCCGCCGCGAAACCGTCGGCTTTGGCTCCGGTTTGGGAGCAGGCTGTCGCGATGCGGTGCGGGTTGGTGGTCGCGAGACCGACGTTTTACTACTTCCGCCAGTCTGCGCTGTGGATGTTACATTTCCGCGAAGGTCCAGCCTGAGAACCTGCCCTGCCTTGATGTGGTAAGGCGGGCTTATACCATTGGCATTACCTAATTCCCGGTAGTCACGGCCGTACCGCCAGGCGATGCTATAGAGCGTTTCCCCGGATTTGACAACGTGGCGGCCCCAGTACACTGGCGGGTTGTAGAGGTCATCACGGTAGATTGCCTGCGTGTTGCAGCCAGTCAGCAGCATGGCGCCAAAAAGCACAAGCAGAAAGGTGTAGAGGCGCGTCCGTTTTTTTGAACACGGAGAGGCAGGGGCACCGGAGGGGAGCCGCGGGAAGACTGCCGTCGCAGCAATGATGGACCCACGCACTAATCTCAAAAGAATAAAAATACGCCCGTTATTAGTAATTCGTATAAAAAATTCGGCGGTTTATAAAGTGTTTTAAGTAACTTGCTAATTTATTGCACATTTTGGGCATGAAACCAAGTTACCCATCTGTTGCGTTTGTTACTGCCCGAAACAACCGTACGGATCAAAAAGTAACACTTAGTCTCGATACGCCCGTGAACGCCGTCACAACAGCGAGCAGAAAACCAGGCTAACGGGCGGCGCCAGGCTGTTTTTTCCTGCCCACCCATTCCACCAGCAAAACCAGCAACAGACCGGCGAACGCACAGGTTATCGCCAGCAGTAATTGTGACTCGTCACCGGTCAACTCAGCATAGCCCATCGGACTGACGCTTGCTTCGTTCAGGGGCACCTGCTGGCCGGCACTGTTGGTACGCCAGCTTAGTGTCTCTTTCCAGGGCCAGACCTTATTCAGCGCCCCCACCATAAAACCAGTCAACAACGCCAGCACAAGGTCATGGTAGCGATGGAACGCCCAGGTAATGAGCCGGGCAACCGACAGTAAACCGACCAGGCAACCAACAGCGAAAATCCCGAGGATGCCCAGATCCAGGGAACGTATGGCGTCCAGCACCGGGACGTACATACCCAGAATCACCAGGATAAAACTGCCGGAGATTCCTGGCAGGATCATGGCGCAAATGGCCAGGGCCCCGGCACCGAAGAACACCGGCATTGAGGGCGACAACGGGCTGCCAGACAAAGTCGTTACCCACCAGGCAAAAACGGTTCCCACCGAAAATGGCAACAGCAACAATGGCTCAT
The DNA here is from genome assembly GCF_054968585.1 of Marinobacter sp. G5_S1_61_S3. Classification (NCBI taxonomy): domain Bacteria; kingdom Pseudomonadati; phylum Pseudomonadota; class Gammaproteobacteria; order Pseudomonadales; family Marinobacteraceae; genus Marinobacter; species Marinobacter sp. G5_S1_61_S3. The sequence continues at coordinate 92,683 of NZ_JBQKUK010000016.1, forward strand.
AACGACGAACCTGACGGCCGACGTGCCACACTGACGCGACGATCAGGCCGAAGAAAAAACTCCAGATCAGGATCGGATAGGTGGCAAGGGCATGACTGATCACGGACGCAAGGGTGGCAATACTACCCAGTATCCCCGCCAGCAGACTCAGTAGGAAGGTGCCGTCACACGCCGCCCAGAATTGCCTCACCTGACCACGGATCAGATGCTGGAAGAAGGCTTGTGGAACGGCATTGATGGCTTCCAGCAACCGGAAGTAAATGCCGGTAATGAATGCAATGGTGCCACCCGACACGCCGGGTACGATATCAGCCGCCCCCATGGCCATGCCCCTCAGGAATACCGCAAAGGGATGATGGGAGTGAGGTACGTCGGCAGAAGACTCAGAGGGGCGTTCTGCGGTCACCGTACAACCCCACCCAACAGGGGCACAAAACGCACCGGTTCAATATCCCTGGTCTCGAAACGGTCGCCCTGGCGTACCATTTCCACCAACATCTGTGTGCCCTCGCCGATCGGCGCCACAATAACGCCTCCATCCGCCAGTTGGTCTTTCAGTTCCGGCGGGATCTCACGGGGTGCCGCGGTGACGATGATGCCGTCAAACGGCCCCTGTTCTGGCCACCCCATACCTCCGTCTGCGTGCTTGAGCATCGTGTTACGGTAGCCAAGCTGTCGAAGCCGGTCACGAGCCCGGTCCTGGAGCGGTTTGATGCGCTCAACGCTGAAAACCTGATCCACCAACCCGGCAAGGATCGCGGTCTGGTAGCCCGACCCGGTTCCCAGTTCCAGCACTTTCCGGGGTTTGTGGTGCATCAGGGATTCTGTCATTCGCGCGACAATGTAAGGCTGAGACAGGGTCTGACTGTAGCCAATGGGCAGCGCAGTATCTTCGTAGGCCCTATGGGAAAGCGCTTCATCAAGGAATATGTGACGCGGCACGTCCGCCATGGCCGTAAGCACCTGCTCATCGGCTATACCAGCCTCTCTGAGCCTTTGTATCAGTCGCATACGGGTTCGGCGGGACGTCATTCCAATACCGTCAATCGCTGCCACCATTAACGTCCCTCCCGTCCTGACAGCAACTCAACCCACTCTCGCAGTGGCGACAGTACCTCATGGCGCGTCATATCCACGTGGACGGGAGTGATCGAAACGTAATTCTCGCGCACTGCGTTGAAATCGGTCCCCGGTCCGGCGTCGCTGCCCTTGCCAGCGGCACCGATCCAGTAACGGGACTTGCCCCGGGGGCAGGTCATCGGCACCGCGCCTTCAGCTCGGTCGCGATGGCCAAGCCGGGTCACGCGGAAGCCGGCAATCTCTTCCCATGGCACATCGGGAACGTTCACATTGAGAATGCATCGAGGACCAAGAGTTAACGGCTGATCGCTTTCCAGCAACGCGCGAACAACCCTGGCCGCCGTTTCGTAGTGGAAACGGCCTTCGTTCACCAGCGATACCGCTATTGCTGGCAACCCCAGGTTTCTGCCCTCGGTGGCAGCGGCCACCGTACCCGAATAGATAATATCGTCGCCAAGGTTGGCGTGGGTATTGATGCCCGAGACCACTCGATCAAACGGCTCTTCAAACAGCCCGTTAACCGCAAGGTGAACGCAATCTGTCGGGGTCCCGTCCACGGACCGGAAGCCATTGGGATGGTCTTCCACCGTTAGCGGGCGGCTCAGCGTCAAGGCATTGCTGGCACCGCTATGGTCCCTATCCGGCGCCACAACTTCAAGATGGCCCAGCCCCTGAAGCCCGTCGTGTAGGGCCTGAAGACCAGGCGAATGAACGCCATCATCATTGGACAACAGAATTCGCACAATTTTCTCCAATAAACGTGGTTGCGTCCGTTATATCAAACACATCGTCCAGCAACGTTGTTGCGTATTGTCCCGGCGCAAGCCGGAACGACAACCGCAACTGGTCATTGCCGTCCCAATGCCACTCCAGACCTTCCGGTTTCAGGCTCAGCGGCCGACGCTCAGGCTTCATGCGGGTGGTTGAAAACACCGCTGCCAGCTGCGGGTGCTCCGCAACCACGGAACGCTCGATTTCGCCCTGGACCGACACTGCCTCGGTGCCACCGTCGCCCCAGAGAGGACCTGTCACCATCAGGTTCTGATTTTCACATGCGCCAGGCTCTCCCTCCAGAGGTTCCAGCCAGGTGCCAGTCTCAACACGATGGGCGAGCACCTCGTTGAATAACCACGAACGTGCCGCCGAAAAGTACAATACGTTCTTACTGTCGCGACTGCCAGAGGTTGACCGCCCTCGCCCACGCTTTTTGACATTGCGACCACTCCGACGGTTCAGTGTTGTCGGGTCCATGGTCAGCGCCCTATCCAGATTGGCACCGCCATGGCCAAACCGTTGCGAACCGAAATAATTCGGGCATCCGAGGTCCCGCAACCGGGCCAGAGCCGCATCGATAGCAGATGTGTCGCCGACCACGTCCTTTAGCACCAGCTCAAACCGGTTGCCCTGATGATCGCCCCGCCTCAGTTTTCGAGCCTGGCGGTACTGAGCCAATACCGGCCAGTGTTCCTCCACCGCCTGGATGAACGCCCCATCGTCGTCTTCCTGTCCCGGCCGATAAAGGCTAAACCACTGACGCGTGACCGCATGACGGTCCTTCAGCCCGCAAAAACCCACGTCGAAATGCCGACAGCCGCAGATATTAGCAAGCTGCCGCGCCACGTAGTCGGTGTTGTCCCCGACTTTTTCCAGACGCAGGCACAGGTGCTCTCCCCCGCCGCCGCTGTCATCGGGCATAGACAGCTCTTCATCCACGAAAAAGTCGCCGGGGAGCGATTTGATACGCGCCGAAGCCACCCGAGAGCCCGAGGAGGTTGGCCAGTCGAGTCGCCAGCCGTTGGAAGCGTGCTGAGCATCCGTCATGATGAAACCGGCTCCAGCAGGCAAACCGCCTGGCACGCAATGCCCTCACCGCGGCCGGCAAAGCCCAGCTTTTCGGTGGTGGTCGCCTTGACGCTGACCCGGCTCGCCGGGATGGCAAGATCCTCGGCAATGGTCAACCGCATGGCCTCAATATGGGGCGCCATTTTCGGGGCCTGGGCAATAATGGTGGCATCCACGTTACCGACACCAAACCCTTCACCGGCAACACGCTCCATCACGCGGCGCAGCAAGTCCCGGCTGTCCGCTCCCGCCCACTCATCACTGGTATCGGGAAACAGGTGACCGATGTCGCCCAGGGCCACGGCACCCAACAGGGCATCTGCAAGGGCGTGCAAAAGCACGTCCCCGTCGGAATGGGCCTTGAGGGCATGGGTGTGCGGAATGGTCACACCGCCAATAACGACTTGATTTCCCTCACAGAAAGCATGGACATCAAAGCCCTGCCCGATTCGCATAGTGCTGTTTCCTTTTCAATCAGTAACGATGCAGGCTTGCCGCTAGAGACGGCTGAGGATAAAACCGGCCAGTGCCAGATCAGCGGGTACCGTAATCTTTATATTATCCGGTCGCCCCTCAACGATACAGGGAACATTGCCTGCGTATTCCATGGCCGAGGCTTCATCGGTCACCGGGTAACCTGACGCAATGGCAGCTTTCAGAGCCATCCTCAAGGCGCCACAACGGAACATTTGAGGAGTCAGGGCGCGCCACAGATGACGACGGTCGATGGTTGTCTCCACCTGATTGCTGTCACTTGCCACAAGTTTGAGCGTATCGGCCACCGGCGTCGCCAGCAAGCCACCCACAGGGTGATCCTGAAGTTGGGTCAGCAATCGTTCGAGGTCATTGGGATGCAGGCAAGGCCGGGCGGCATCGTGTACCAGCACCCAATCGTCGTCATCCGCCCGAGAGGCCAGTGCCTCAAGTGCAGACAATACCGAATCCGCACGCTCAGCGCCCCCGGCACAGGACTCTATACGTGCGTTAGAACTGGCTGCAGTTTCCGGCCACCAGGGATCGTCCGCGCGAATAGCGACCACACAACCTGAAAAATCAGCATTGTCCAATAACCTGGAGAGAGTGATATCAAGGATATATTGATGGTCCAGCCTGAGATACTGCTTCGGGCAGTCTGCCTTCATTCGCTGGCCGGAACCGGCGGCGGGAACAATCAACCAATAGCGGGGTTTACTCATGGACGTGGTCAGCTTTGATCGGCCTGGCTTGCGGCTGGGTTACTGCTCGACCACCAGGAAGAAGGTTTCATCGTTGCGGATCAGCCCCAGGTTCATGCGGGCACGTTCTTCAACCGCCCCTTTCTCGCCGCGGAGGTTACGAACTTCCGCATAGAGACGCTCATTGCGGGCTGAAAGCTCGGCGTTTTCCTCGCGCTGCTCGGCAATGGCGTTCTCCAGTCCCCATACCTGGGCAAAACTACCCTCCCCAACCCACAGGCGCACCTGCAGCAGGAGAATAAGAATAATCATGATGGACCAGAGTAACTTCATTGCGAATTCCGTTTACGATGCATCAACCGGACAGTAAGTATAGACCTTAGTGTAGTTTAGCAACAAGTTCTGCTAACCAGTTGTACAAAAAGGCCATCATGCCTCACATTTTGAGGATCACGATGGCCTTTCCGGATCGGTTACCTGTCAGCATCCCGCCGACAGGGTAGCCTTCACAGGCGATTAGCCCTGGCCTTTGATCTCGCTCAGGCCACGATAGGGAGCCTTTCCATCCAACGCTTCCTCAATGCGAAGCAACTGGTTGTACTTGGCAACCCGGTCAGAGCGGCACAGCGAGCCGGTCTTGATCTGACCCGCACAGGTAGCCACGGCCAGATCGGCGATGGTGGTGTCTTCAGTTTCACCGGAACGGTGGGAAATCACCGCCGTGTAACCCGCATCCTGAGCCATCTTGATGGCGTCCAGAGTTTCGCTCAGGCTACCAATCTGGTTGAACTTGATCAGGATGGAGTTACCAATGCTCTTGTCGATACCCTGCTTGAGGATTTTGGTGTTGGTCACGAACAGGTCGTCACCTACCAGCTGAACCTTGTCACCCAGCTTCTCAGTCAGCACTTTCCAGCCGTCCCAGTCGCTCTCATCCATACCGTCTTCGATAGACACAATCGGATAACGCTCGCACAGACCAGCGAGATAGTCGGCGAAACCGGCAGAATCAAAGGACTTGCCCTCACCGGAAAGCTGGTACTGACCCTCCTTATAGAACTCGGAAGAGGCACAGTCCAGCGCCAGGGTCACATCAGTACCCAGCTTGTAGCCAGCCTTCTCCACTGCTTCCTGGATCACCGCCAGAGCGCCTTCGTTGGAAGGCAGATCCGGTGCAAAACCACCTTCGTCACCCACGGCGGTGTTAAGGCCTTTGCTGCTCAGCACTTTCTTCAGCGCGTGGAAAATTTCCGCACCAATGCGCAGCGCTTCGGCAAATGACTTCGCAGCCACCGGCTGGACCATAAATTCCTGGATATCGACGTTGTTGTCTGCGTGCTCGCCACCGTTGAGGATATTCATCATCGGCACCGGCATGCTGTACTTGCCGGAGGTGCCGTTCAGGTCCGCAATGTGAGCATACAGCGGCTTGCCCAGTGAAGCGGCAGCGGCTTTGGCAGCGGCCAGGGAGACAGCCAGAATAGCGTTGGCGCCCAGGTTGGCTTTGTTCTCAGTGCCATCCAACTCAAGCATGATGTTGTCGAGAGCACGCTGATCAGCTGCGTCTTTACCAATCAGGGCATCGCGAATCTTGGCGTTTACCGCCTCAACAGCTTTCAGAACGCCCTTACCCAGATAGCGGCTCGCATCCTTGTCACGAAGCTCCAGAGCTTCGCGTGAACCCGTCGACGCACCAGAGGGGGCGCAAGCACTGCCGATGGTGCCGTCCTCAAGAATCACGTCCGCTTCAACCGTGGGGTTCCCGCGAGAATCCAGTACTTCACGGCCTTTAATGTTGGCAATCTTGGTCATTCTTCTCTGTCTCCAAGTTTGATTTCAAAATTGGGAGTAAGAGCGAGCGGGAACGGCCCTACGAAAAACGCTACAAGCACATCCCTGTGCGCTTGGGCTCCGCCATCCATGGCTCCGCACATTTTCGTAGGGCCGTTCCCGCTCACTCCCATAGTCCTTCTGGAACGCAAAAAAACCGCCAATCAGGCGGTATCAATAGGTTTGAAACTCTTCACAAGGTCATCAACGGCCTTCACCCGGGCAAGGAACGGCTCAAGCTGGCTCAGGCGGAGAGCACAGGGCCCGTCGCACTTGGCTTGATCCGGGTCGGGATGTGCCTCAAGGAACAGACCCGCAAGCCCCTGGGACATACCCGCCAGGGCCAGGTCGGTTACCTGGGCTCGGCGGCCACCGGCTGAATCCGCGCGACCACCGGGCATCTGCAAGGCGTGAGTGACGTCAAACATCACCGGCACATTCATGGACTTCATGATACCGAAGCCCAACATATCCACCACGAGGTTGTTGTACCCGAAGCTGGTGCCGCGCTCACACAGGATCACCTTGTCGTTACCGGCTTCCCCGCACTTCGCAATGATGTGCTTCATTTCCTGTGGCGCCAGGAACTGGGCCTTCTTGATATTGATGACCGCTCCGGTTTCTGCCATGGCAACAACAAGATCCGTCTGTCGGCTCAGGAAAGCCGGCAATTGGATGATATCGCAAACTTCTGCGGCAGGTGCAGCCTGCTCAGGCTCGTGAACATCGGAAATGATAGGGACACCGAACTTGCTCTTGATGTCCGCCAGAATCTGCAGCCCCTTCTCAAGACCGGGGCCGCGGAAGGAATGCACGGACGAGCGGTTGGCCTTGTCGAATGACGCTTTGAATACGTAGGGAATCCCGAGCTTGCTGGTGGCCTCGACGTACGCCTCGGCCACTTCCATCGCCATTTCGGCAGATTCCAGCACGTTCATGCCACCGAACAACACGAACGGCTTATCGTTGGCAACCTCGATTCCCGAGACGTTCACCGTACTCTGCGCCATGATCAGGATTCCTTTTTACGGGCCAGGGCTGCCTCAACAAAGCCCTTGAACAGCGGGTGGCCGTCCCGGGGCGTGGAGGTAAATTCCGGGTGGAACTGGCATGCCACGAACCAGGGATGATCAGGCACTTCCACAACCTCAACCAGCTTTCCGTCGGTGGAGCGACCGGAAATTCTCAGGCCGGCACCTTCCAACTGTGGCAGGAAATGATTGTTCACTTCGAAACGATGACGGTGGCGCTCACGGATGGTCTTACGACCGTAACAGTTGGCGATGGTGGAACCTTCAGCGACCACGCAGTCCTGAGCGCCCAGGCGCATGGTGCCGCCCAGATCAGACTCTTCGGTGCGCTCCTCTTTCTCGCCGCTGGCATCCAGCCACTCCGTGATCAGCCCCACAACCGGCTCCGGGGTGTGTTCGCGGAATTCGGTGCTGTGGGCATCTTTCAGGCCCGCCACGTTGCGGGCGTATTCAATAACGGCCACCTGCATACCCAGGCAGATACCCAGGTACGGAACCTTGTTTTCGCGGGCGTACTGCACCGTGCGGATCTTGCCTTCGACACCGCGTTCACCAAAGCCACCTGGAACCAGAATGGCATCGGCACTGGCCAGCGCACCGGTACCATCGCGCTCGATGTCTTCGGAGTCAATGTAGTTCATACGGACTTTGGTGCGGGTCTTGATACCGGCATGCAGGAGCGACTCGATCAACGATTTGTAGGCGTCCAGCAACTCCATGTACTTGCCGACCATGGCGATAGTAACTTCACCTTCCGGATTCATCAGGGACTCAACGACCGCATCCCATTCGCCCAGGTTGGCCGGGCTGGCATCCAGACTGAAACGCTCAATAACCAGCTGGTCCAGACCAAATTCGTGCAGCATGCGCGGAATGGCGTAGATGGACTTGGCATCCTGCAACGGAATGACCGCCCGCTCTTCCACGTTGGTGAACAGTGCGATCTTGCGACGGGAACTGGCGTCCACTTCGTGCTCCGAACGACACAGCAGAATATCCGGCTGCAGGCCGATGGAACGCATTTCCTTTACCGAGTGCTGGGTAGGTTTGGTCTTGATCTCACCGGCCGTGGCGATGTAGGGAACCAGGGTCAGGTGCATGAACAACGCACGCTGCGGGCCAACTTCCACCTTCAACTGGCGGCAGGCCTCAAGGAATGGCAGCGATTCAATATCGCCCACCGTGCCGCCGATTTCGATCAGTGCCACATCGGCGCCGGACGCGCCTTCAACCACACGACGCTTGATCTCGTCCGTGATGTGGGGAATCACCTGAACCGTACCACCGAGGTAATCACCCCGGCGCTCCTTACGAATCACTTCCTCGTAGACGCGACCGGTGGTGAAATTGTTTCGGCGTGACATCGGCGTGCGAATAAATCGCTCGTAGTGCCCCAGGTCCAGATCGGTTTCCGCGCCATCTTCGGTGACAAAAACTTCACCGTGCTGGAACGGACTCATGGTGCCGGGGTCCACGTTGATGTACGGGTCCAGCTTGAGAATAGTGACCTTCAGGCCGCGTGCCTCTAGGATCGCAGCCAGAGAGGCCGATGCGATACCTTTCCCCAAGGAGGACACGACACCGCCGGTGACGAAAATATAACGCGTCATGCAGATTCCGTGATTTGTCTGGTTCGGTGAAGGAGGGAGATTGTCATCTCAAGATGGGACGCCAGACTACCAGAAAGGCGCCACCTTCTCAATTACATTCCCGCTCCACAACAATCCGCCAGCCACTGGCCGGGGCCTCTCCACAGTATTTGCCGGAAACCCACAAGTCGCCAGCTCCGACCACTTCTTCATGGCCGTCCACCACCTCAAGAAGCAGCGGTAGCCGGGCTCTTTCCCAGGGTGGAACATTTTTTTCCTGAAGCCAGTTCTTCAATAATTTCGACGGGCCGCCAGGGGCTGGGCGGATGCGTTCGCCCCCTGCCCTCGTAGATACCCTTATTTCCGGCGCCGGTGTTTTAGGCTTACCTGACGCCGCCAGCGTCAATCGCCATCCACCCCACGATAGCGCCTGATCCGGAACCAGGACAGGCTTTCCGGCAGGCAATTTCGTGAACTCGGGAACCAGGTACAGGCACCCCCGAAAACGTCGAATCACGAACCCCGTTCCCCGAAGCTCCGGCTCCCTGTCCGCCGGCGAGCTCAGAAAATCTTCCAGAACCTGCGGCCAGTCTGCAATGGCGGGGGGCTGATAACGAAAATACCTTGCCCACCAGCGCAGCAGGTTTTTCTGCTCCGCCAGAGACAGTGCACCGAGCGCACTCAAACAAAGCTCACCAGAAGGCCCGGCACATTGTTTAAAGTGGATTTCCGCCAGCTTTGCAGCCAACTCGTCCCCCTCTCGACACGAATGGGCAGTATGCCCCATACGACTGATCAGCGACGGCCAGCGTGACTTGAGGAGAGGAAAAATCGACGTACGGAGAAAGTTGCGATCAAAGCGCTCATCGATATTACTGGGATCTTCCATCCACTCGATACCGTGCTGAACTGCCCATCCGTGAAGCTCTGCGCGACTGAAATCAAGCAGTGGTCGATACAGCCGACCAGCACCCAGAGGGCGTGTCACCGGCATACCACCCAGCCCCGCCATGCCAGTCCCGCGCAACAACCGAAACAGCACTGTTTCAGCTTGATCATCACCATGATGGGCCATCAACAGTAACTCTCCCGGCGCCAGAATCTCCTCAAACACCTGGTAACGCGCATTCCGGGCGGCTTCCTCAACACCGCCACTAGCGCCAATATCCGAAGATTCGCGACCGCTGACGGTGACACGGTGACTGTCGAGTGGCACACCAAGCTGCTGGCAAATCGATCGACAGAAACGCTCGGTTTGATCGGCGTTGGGCTGTAACTGATGGTTGATATGAACCGCAGAAATCTGGCCGCTATGGGCGTACAGCCAGGTGGCAACATGAAGAAGCAGAACGGAGTCCATGCCACCGCTGAGGGCAATGCGAAGGTGTGAATGATCAGGCAGGTGCCTGACCGGAGTACATAGCGCCTCCGGCCAGTCTTTTCCGGAGCCGGGATTACCGGCCGGTGTCATATCGGGTCAACCGCTCGTAGCGGCGGGACACCAGTTCGTCGGCCGGCAGGCGACTGAGTTCGGCAATGCCCTTACTCAGGGTCTCACGCAGGGATTCTGCCATTTCTTCCGGGCTGCGATGCGCCCCGCCCAGCGGTTCTGTAATAACGTTGTCCGCCAGCCCAAGATCCTTCAGTCGGTCGGCGGTCACGCCCATCGCTTCTGCCGCCTGGGAAGCGTATTCCGCACTCTTCCACAGGATTGACGCGCAGCCTTCGGGTGAAATGACTGCATAGGTGGAATATTGAAGCATATTCAACTGATCGCACACGCCGATGGCCAAAGCACCGCCAGAGCCACCCTCGCCTACCACCGTGGAAATAATCGGCGTCTTCAGGCGGGACATGACGGCAAGGTTGAAGGCGATCGCTTCACTCTGGCCGCGCTCTTCGGCTCCGATACCTGGATAGGCACCCGGGGTATCAATAAAGGTCAGGATTGGCATGCGAAAACGCTCTGCCATCTCCATCAGCCGCAAAGCCTTACGGTACCCTTCCGGGCGCGGCATACCGAAATTCCGCTTTACCTTGTCGCGTACTTCCCGGCCTTTCTGGTGACCAATCACCATGACTGGCTTGCCATCCAGGCGGGCAGTGCCACCGACGATGGCCTGATCATCCGCATAACGACGGTCACCGTGCAACTCGTCGAAGTCGTCAAAGATCATGTCAACGTAGTCGAGGGTATAGGGCCGGCGGGGATGACGAGCCAGGCGGGCCACGTCCCAGGGCTTGAGGTTCGAGAAGATGCTTTCAGTCAGGCTAACACTCTTCTTGCGCAGCCGGCTGATCTCATCGGTGATGTTGATATCGGTATCATTTCCCACCATGCGAAGCTCTTCAATCTTGGCTTCAAGGTCGGCAATCGGTTGTTCGAAATCCAGATAATTAGGGTTCATGATGTTCCATCATTTGCTTGCAAGGCGAGAATGTAAGTCGCCAAACCAGAATTTTGGACAAAGATAGCAGCGCCTGAGCATTGGCTAAAGCGGACCTTCGTATGAGTCCGCTTTCTGACAAAAACGTAATTATTCAACGTGTCCGCCATACCCGGGATGAACCTTGCCGGATAGTATCAATCATAGACCAGTTCTACCGACTGGTCGCCTACGAGGTATTTCAACTCCAATAACAGGTCGTCATCGGGCTGTACGCGCCACGATTCACCCAGTTCGATACGGGTACTGGCATTATCGCTACTGTATTCAATCCATACCGGGCTGCCCTCACAACGGAAGGGCCTAAGCGTGGAGTCCAGTTTATCCAGCAGGCCGTTCTGAAGCTGATCCGCGTGAATAGCGAGCTTGAGACCACGACTGAACTGTTGCCGGGCCGTACCAACGTCCATCACCGAGCTGACGCGCATCTTCATCTGGCCAGAATAATCATCATGGCTGACCTGGCCTTCCACCACAATGACCTGGTCGGACTGAAGCAACTCCCGATTCTCGAAAAAAGCCTCTGAAAACAAAGTGGCCTCAATGCGGGCACTGCGATCATCCAGGGTGATAAACGCCATGGTCGACCCTGTACGGGTCTTCATGGAACGTTGCGCAACGACAAGGCCGGCAACACGCTGGGGCTGGCGAGCCGGTTTGAGATCAGCAATGGATGAGCGCACGAACCGCCGCACTTCTTTCTCATATTCATCGAACGGATGGCCCGTCAGGTAAAGGCCCAAGGTGTCTTTTTCCCCCTTGAGGCGCTCTTTCTTGGGCCATTCCCGCACATTCGCCACGTCGGAATAAGGATCGCCATCTTCCCCGGCCATCAGCATGTCGCCAAACATGTCGGTCATGCCCACGGACTCGTTGCGGGATTGCTGGCCGGCCTGCTGAATGGCCTTATCTATGCTGGCCATCAACTGGGCGCGCCCTGCCCCCAGCTTATCCATGGCACCGGAGCGGATCAGGGCCTCCATGGCCCTCTTGTTTACTTTTTTCAGATCCACCCGGCGGCAGAAATCGAAAATATCCTGGTAGGGCTCGCCGTCGGCGCGGCCGGCCTGAATACTGCCAATCGGTCCCTCACCAAGCCCCTTGATGGCGCCGAGACCGTACACAATGGCGCCGTCATCGTTGACGGTAAAGGTGTATTCAGAGCGGCTGACGTCGGGCACCAGCAGCTCCAACCCCATGCTGCGGCACTCCTCCACCAGCGTGACCACCTTGTCGGTGTTCTGCATATCCGCCGTGAGTACCGCGGCCATAAACTCAGCGGGGTAATGAGCCTTCAGCCACAGGGTCTGGTAGGAAACCAGCGCGTAGGCCGCCGAGTGGGATTTGTTGAAGCCATAGCCGGCAAACTTTTCAACCAGGTCGAAAATGTTCTCCGCCAGGGTTTTGTTGATGTCATTGTTTTCACAGCCGTCGAGAAAGAACTGCTTCTGCTTGGCCATTTCCTCGGGCTTTTTCTTACCCATGGCCCGGCGCAGCATGTCGGCGTTACCAAGACTGTAGCCGGCCATCACCTGGGCAATCTGCATAACCTGTTCCTGATACAGGATAACGCCATAGGTGGGCTCGAGAACGGGCTTCAACCCCTCATACTGATAATCAGGATGCGGGAATGACATGGGCTGCCTGCCATGCTTCCGGTCGATAAAGTCATCCACCATGCCCGACTGCAGTGGCCCCGGACGGAACAGGGCCACCAGGGCGATCATATCCTCCAGGGAGTCCGGTTGCAGGCGGCGAATCAGGTCTTTCATGCCACGGGATTCAAGCTGAAACACCGCTGTGGTTTCCGCCTTCTTGAGCATGTCGAACGAAGGCACGTCGTCCAGCGGAATCTCGTTAATGTCCAGCGCCGGCTTGCCCTGTTTCTCCAGGCGCGGGTTAATCATCTTCAGGGCCCAGTCGATGATGGTCAGGGTCCGCAGCCCCAGGAAGTCAAACTTCACCAGGCCGGCGTCTTCCACATCGCCCTTGTCGAACTGGGTCACCAGGCTGCCGCCCTCGTCATCACAGTACAGCGGCGAGAAATCGGTAATCTTGGTGGGTGCAATCACCACGCCGCCGGCGTGCTTACCGGCGTTTCGACACACACCCTCGAGTTTCAGGGCCATTTCCCAGATTTCCTGGGCTTCCTCGTCATTTTCCAGGAACTCGACCAGTTGTGGTTCCTGCTCCAGGGCCTTCTCCAGGGTCATACCCGGCTCAAAGGGAATCATCTTGGAGAGTTTGTCCGCCAGCCCGTACGACTTGCCCTGAACCCGGGCAACGTCCCGCACAACCGCCTTGGCAGCCATGGTGCCGAAGGTAATGATCTGGGATACCGCCTCGCGGCCGTATTTTTCCGCCACGTAGGCGATAACACGATCACGGCCTTCCATGCAGAAGTCGACGTCGAAGTCGGGCATCGAAACCCGTTCGGGGTTCAGGAAGCGCTCGAACAGCAGGTCGTATTCCAGAGGATCAAGATCGGTAATCAACTGAGCGTAGGCCACCAGGGAGCCAGCACCGGAACCCCGGCCAGGGCCTACCGGCACGCCGTTATTCTTGGCCCACTTAATGAAGTCCATAACGATCAGGAAGTACCCCGGGAACCCCATCTGGATAATGATATCCAGCTCGAAGTTCAGGCGCTTATAGTAGGCCTCGCGCTTGGCATCGTATTCGGGGTCGTCCTTGCTGAGGGTTTTCGCCAGCCGCTCTTCCAGGCCCTCCTCCGATACCTTGCGGAAGTAGTCATCCATGGTCATGCCATCGGGGATGGGATAGTTGGGCAGAAAATACTCTCCCATACGCACCGGGACTGAGCAGCGCCGGGCAATTTCCACCGTGTTCTCGACCGCCTCGGGGATATCAGAGAACAGCTCAATCATTTCATCGGCGCTGCGCAGGTACTGCTGGTCGCTGAAACGACGCTCCCGCCTGGGGTCGTCCAGGGTCCGGCTCTCGCCAATGCAGACCCTTGCCTCATGGGCTTCGAAATCCTCGGCATGGAGGAAGTGGACATCGTTTGTCGCCACCACCGGGCAGCCCAATGCCTCCGCCAACTCAACATTCAGGTGCAGGCAATCTTCATCCCCGGGGCGCCCGGTGCGTTGCAACTCCAGGTAAAACGACCCCGGGTAAAGGTTCATCCAGTATTCGGCACGCTGTCTGGCAAGGTCCAGCTTGCCCGACATCAGCGCTTTACCCACATCCCCCAGTCGCGCTCCAGACAGGGCAATCAGCCCTTCGGCGCGGCTTTCCAGCCACTTTCGCTGGATAATTGGCTTACCGAAACGCTGCCCCTCTGTGTACCCCAGCGAGACCACTTCGGTCAGATTCAGGTAGCCATCGTTGTTACGGGCCAGCAGAGTGATGCGAAACGGGTTGTCGGGCTCGTCCGGGTTTTCGACCCACAGGTCTGCGCCGATAATGGGCTTCACCCCAGCACCCATGGCCGCCTTGTAGAAGCGCACCAGGGAGCACATATTGGACTGCTCCGTAAGCCCGACAGCGGGCATGCCCAGTTCTGCAACACGACCGATCAGGGGTTTCACGCGCACCAGGCCATCGACCATGGAATATTCGGAATGCACGCGGAGGTGGACAAAGGTCTGTGACATAGCGTCGGAAATTTCCTGCAGGTTAATGGCGGTTCGGGGCCAGGTCAGCGACCGATCAATTCTTTGATGTCTTCTTCAGTTTGCGGGCCGAAGCGGGCCTCGACGAGGTCTCCATCCGGATCCACAATAAACGTTGCGGGCAGGGCCACGGGTGTTTCCCAGCCAAATTGCGGCCCTGGATCCTCTGCTAGCATGCTGTACTCAATACCCATTCTTCGCCCCAGGTCGATCAGTTCCTGGCCACGAACATCATCAAAATTCACACCGAGGACCACCACGGCACTGGCGGTGTCGATACTGTTCAGCTCCGGAATTTCCTCCAGGCAGGGTTTGCACCACTCGGCCCAATAATTGACCAGCACCCAGTGGCCCCTCAGGCTCTCCCACTGCAGTACGGTTCCGTCCGACTTTTCAAACTCGTGGTTCTGGCAGCCTGCCAGCGGCAACAAGGCCAATAGTATACCGATCCTGCACAACCTGGTGGAATAACACACCAGTGCAGAGTACTTTGCAGGATATCGCGCAGGGTATTGCAAAGGGTGGCCTCCTGTTAGACTACGGCGCTCAGACAAACTTGCGGTTAACCTGACCTGGGAAGAGGGAGAACCATGACAGAACCAACCCGAATTTTCCACAATCCGCGCTGTTCAAAATCCCGGCAAACCCTTGAACTCCTTCGCGAACAAGGTGTTGAACCGGACATTATACGTTACCTGGAAACGCCACCGACAGAGCAAATCCTGGAACAGATCCTTGCAGCCCTGGACATCACTCCCAGAGAGCTGATGAGAACCGGGGAAAAGGAATACAAGGAACAGGGCCTGGACGACCCCGAGCTTGGCCGTGAGACGCTGATCAAAGCGATGGTCGACACTCCGAAGCTGATCGAGCGGCCCATCGTAATCAGGGGTAACAAGGTAGCCCTGGGCCGACCGCCTGAAAATGTCCTGAATATTCTCTAACCGGAGATCTCCAATGGCGACCACCTCGCCCTATATCCTGGTGCTGTATTACAGCCGCACTGGGCAAACGGCCGAATTGGCCGCCCAGATTGCCCGGGGCGTATCCCGGGTGCAGGGTATGGATGCCAGAATTCGCACCGTGCCCAGTGTGTCGCCGGACACCGAGGCGTCCCTGCCTGCGGTACCGGACGACGGCGCGCCCTTTGCCAGCAAGGATGATCTTGCGAACTGTGCGGGCCTGGCCATCGGCAGCCCGACCCGGTTCGGCAACATGGCAGCACCGCTGAAGTATTTCCTCGACAGCACCGGCGACCTGTGGCTGAACGGAACCCTCAGCGGAAAGCCCGCCGGCGCGTTTACGTCCACTGGCAGCCTGCATGGCGGTCAGGAGAGCACCCTGCTGACGATGATGGTGCCACTGCTGCATCATGGAATGGTGCTGTGCGGTGTGCCCTATTCGGAAAGCGCGCTCAACGAGACCTCCGCCGGGGGTACGCCCTACGGCCCTTCCCACTGGGCTGGCACCGGAGAGCCACAGTCCGTGAACGACCACGAAAAGGCCATATGCCAGACGTTTGGCGAGCGCCTTGCGCGGCTTGCCATGAAATTGCGCTAACCCCGGCGCCACTCAACCACAACGGATCACCGAATGCTTCACAACCCCAAAGCCCGAATAACCGCCCGGCTGACCATTCTGCTTTATCTGGCCACCCTGGCGGCCCTGCTTGTCAGCACCTTTTACCCCGCGCAGGTCGAGGGCGTATCCGTCACGCTGATGCTCAGCGTAAAGCTGGTCCCGCTGCTGGCGTTTGCCGTACCAGTGTTCCGGGGCCACAACCGCGGTTACATCTGGCTCAGTTTCGTGGTGATTTTCTATTTTACCCAGTACGTCGTATCGTCCTGGCTCAGCGAAGGCGCTATCACCCCTCTGATCATCGCGGTGCTGACCTTCCTGCTGTTTACTGTGGCCATGGTCCACCTTAAGGTGAACCGTCCGCAGCCCGTTACCGAAACCTGACAGGGAACGCATCATGGCCGACAGCACTCATCCACCCGCGCCACATAGAAGTACCTTGACCCTGAGGGATATCTGCACGGCGCTGGTCACCGGTGGTGAGATTGCCCAGGAGGATGCCGAACGGGTTCTCTCGGCCAACATTGGTATCCAGACAGGGGGCAGCGGGCCCGCTAGCCAGCGCCACCCACTGGAACTGGTCGCCAAGGCCGGGTTGGAGAGCCAGAAAACCGGCCGCACCCTGGATCTGGACAGACTGACCCAGTGGCTCGCGGAGTGGGCGGAACAGCCCTACTACCACATCGACCCCCTGAAGATAGATACACCCGCGATTGCCCGGGTGATGTCCTATGCCTTTGCCCAGCGACACGGCATTCTCGCGGTTGAAATAGGTGAGGATGAAGTTCTCATCGCCAGCACCGAACCCTTCAAGAATGACTGGGAAGGCAACCTGCGCCAGGCGGTGAGAAAAGACATCCGCCGCGTGGTCGCCAACCCCGAGGATATCCGCCGTTACACCGTTGAGTTCTATCAACTGGCGAGCTCCGTCAGCAAGGCAGGCGGCAACAACGCAGCCAACCCCGCCGGTACCCAGAATTTCGAGCAACTGCTGGACCTTGGGGCCAGCGAACACCCGGATGCCAACGACCAGCACGTGGTCAAGATTGTTGACTGGCTGCTGCAGTACGCCTTCGACCAACGCGCATCGGATATCCACATAGAACCACGGCGCAATGTCACCCAGGTGCGCTTTCGCATCGATGGGGTGCTGCACAACGTCTACGAATTCCCGGACCAGGTCGGCGTGGCCGTGACCAGCCGCCTGAAGATTCTCGGCAGGCTGAACGTGGCGGAAAAGCGCCGCCCCCAGGACGGCCGCATAAAAACCCGAAAGCCGGACAACAGCGAGGTGGAATTGCGGCTGGCCACCATGCCAACCGCGTTTGGCGAGAAAATGGTGTTGCGAATATTTGATCCGGAAGTGCTGTTGAAGTCCTACGAACAACTGGGGTTTTCCAAGGAAGACCGGGAACGCTGGCAGGCTATTACCGATCACCCCCACGGCATTGTTCTGGTCACCGGCCCTACCGGCTCTGGCAAGACCACCACCCTGTACTCAACCCTCAAGCAACTGGCCACTCCCGAGGTGAACATCTGCACCATCGAGGACCCGATTGAGATGGTGGAGCCGGCCTTCAACCAGATGCAGGTTCAGACCAACATCGAACTGACGTTTGCCTCGGGCGTGCGGGCGCTGCTGCGACAGGATCCGGACATCATCATGATTGGTGAGATCCGTGACCTGGAAACTGCAGAAATGGCGGTTCAGGCCGCTCTGACCGGGCACCTTGTGCTGTCCACCCTGCACACCAACGATGCCCCCAGCGCCATCACCCGCTTGATGGAACTGGGCATCCCCCCCTACCTGATTCGTGCCACGGTGCTGGGCGTAATGGCACAACGGCTAACCAGAACCCTGTGCCCCCACTGCAAGGCGCCAGGGCCGGTGGACGCGCAGGCCTGGCAAAGCCTGACCCGACCCTGGAAAGCCACCATGCCCAAGCAGGTCTACCACCCGGTTGGCTGCCTGGAGTGCCGAAACACCGGTTACTATGGTCGGGCCGGCGTGTATGAAATCATGCAACTGTCCGGCAACCTGATCCGGCAGATTACCGAGCAGTGCGAACTGGACCAACTGAGAGTGGATGCGTACAAGGATGGCATGAAATCCCTGCGGCTTAGCGGCGCGCAGAAAGTGGCCGCCGGCTCCACCACGGTCGAGGAAATCCTGCGGGTAACCCCCGAAAGCCAGCGTTGATGCGCTCCCGGTCATCATGCCAGACATGGTTGAGCGCTACTGGGGAAACGCTCCGCACTGGGTGAGCAACTGCTGCCAACGCTCTTTATGGGCCGTAATGGCGCGGGCCAGTTGTCCCCAGACACTGTCGGTATTGCCCGTTTCCAGATAGAGCCGATACCAATCGCGGAACGCAGACGGCATGGTCTCTGACTGCTGGGCGGCGAGCGTATCCAGCGGTTTGATCAGCGCCTCCCTCGCCTGCTCAATGCGGCCGAGATAGTCCTCAATATCAGCGCCGTAACCGTCGGTATAGATATCCACGAGCTCGTCGGGCGGCGCTTCAGGCTCCGACCCCGAGCAAAGTGGCGCCCCTTCCACTCTCCTGATCAACAGAGCCGTTGCATCCTCAAGCCGCGCTGTGATCAGCCGAGCGCTGTTTAATAGCTGACCCGCACGATGTTCTGCCTGCCAGAGTTGATGCACACCACCCACATAATCCAACGGCTCATCTGTGTTGCCGTCCAGCAGACCTCTGACCGTCTGGTTGACTCGCTTTACGCCCGAAGACAACTCCGCCAGAACCTTGTCATCGCCGCTCCCGGGATAATATCCCTGCGACAGGGTAAACAGACGCTCAATCTCTTCCACCCCCCAGGTGGCGTTCCATATCGCAATGGGGAGCGACTCGGTTTTATGGGCGATGGCCTCTTCCAGTTCTTCCTGTATATCCTCGCCATCGGTCTCCGAAATACAGGTCTCAGCGGCACGGATAAACCGTGTTTCATAACGCAATCGATTCAACGGTTGCATTACCCGCCCCATGATCGAATTCCTTTCGCCGACCACGTATTGCAACTCACACCCGTAAAGAGACAGGAAATCGAGCATTCCCATGTCCAGATCCGGCATGTCGAGAACGCGCTCCCGTCGGCGCGGGATCTGGGGAACAGGGGCTATATCGGAGAGTTCGGGGCGCAGTTCCAGAGCATCGGCTACGCTCACAACGTACCCATCCATCATATCTGGAACACCGGAATCCGGCGCGCAGCCGGCAAGGTATAGGCACACCAAAGGCATTATCAGGCATCGAACGTCAGGCACCATGGAGGGTCAACCCTGCTGCAGAAACCTGTCGACCCCTGCAAAGTCCGTAGCCACCGCCCGCTTCGTGTCCGGCAGATCTCCCTCACGCACAAGCCAGACCGTGCGCATGCCAGCGTCCTCAGCGGCCTTCAGTTCGGCCTCAACATCGGAGAGGAACAGCACCGTTCTGGGTTCGACACCCAATTCGTCGATGATGTTGCTGTAGGAAGTTGATTCCTTCTTACCGCCGATACGGGTATCAAAGTAACCGGAAAAGAATGGCGTTAAATCCCCGGCTTCGCTGAAACCGAAAATCAGCTTCTGCGCCTTCACAGAACCGGAAGAATATACGAACAGCCGCAAACCTCGATCATGCCAGCGCTGCAGATACTCGGCGGCATCGTCGTAGATGTGCCCCCGGAAAGCACCCTGCTGGTAACCCTGCTCCCAGAGCATTCCCTGCAAGGCCTTCAACGGTGTTTCCTTGCGATCTTCCCGAATCCAGGTATCCAGCACCTCAACAAGCTCGTCGATATCCTCCCTGGCGACACCTGATGTTTGGGCAACGGCATCCAACTGCTCACGGATTTCCGTGCTGTCCGCCGCACCTTCCCGTACAAACTCAGCCATATGCTTCGCCGAGTAGGGAAACAAAACCTCATGCACAAAGGAGATCGAACTGGTGGTTCCCTCGATATCCGTCAGGATCACGCGGATCATCCAGCCACTCCCGCCAGGCGCTCATAGCGCGGCAGCCGGCTGGCGATGTCTTCACCCGTGAAGTCTGCCACCCAGCCTTCCGGGTTGGTAAACAGACGGATGCAGGTAAACGCAGGCTCCGGCCCCATATCAAACCAGTGGCGTGTGCCATCCGGCACGCTGATAAGGTCATTTTTCTGGCACAGAACAGCGTACACCTGGTCACCAAAATGCAGGTAAAACAGGCCCTGCCCGCGAACAAAGAAACGCACCTCGTCTTCGCTGTGCACATGCTCATCCAGAAATTTCTGGCGGAAGGCCTCTTTCTGGGGGTTGTCCGGGTTCAGGCTGATGACATCCGCTGCCTGGAAGCCACATTCCTCCTTCAGCGCCTGGATCTCACCGGAATAGGCCTCAAGAATGTCATCAGATGACGCGTCTGCAGGCAGATCCCGGGTAGCCCATTGCTCAAAACGAACGCCGTGCTCTGCCAGCAGGTTAGCGATTTTGCCCGCGTCTTCGGTCACGATGCGGGGGGATTCGGGCACACTCTGGTCAAAAATACTCAAGGTTGTCATCGGCGGACCCTCATGGTTTCAAGCTCACATTCGAAAAGGAATTCAAAGGCTTCGACGTGGCGCAGGCAGTCTGACATGGTCCTGCCCCAGGTATAAAGGCCGTGCCCACGAATCAGGTAACCCGGTTGTTCAGGATGCTGACGAAACCAATCTCTGGTTTGGTCCGCCAGCGCCGGAATATCCTGAGTATTGTCGAACACCGGCACGGCCAGTTGCGACTCGTGGGTATCAACCCCGGAAAACGCTTTCTGTAACTCGTACCCCTGTAACTTCAGCGGTTCTCCGGCGGGCAGCAGCCGGCTCAACACCGTTGCCTTGACAGAGTGGGTATGCAACACCGCACCAACGTCCGGAAAGGTCTGGTAAAGCACCGTATGCAAACGTGTTTCCGCCGACGATCGGGCATTGCTCTGGACGGGGGTGCCAGCAAGGTCCACCACCATGACATCACCTGCCACCAGCTGGCCTTTGTGTCGGCCGGACACAGTGACGGCGATATGCTCATCATCGATCCGCGCCGAATAGTTGCTGCTGGTAGCCGGCGACCAGCCCTGGCCGTAGAGAAACCGGCCGGCATCAATGATGGACTGCGCGGCAATGGCGTAGCGGGTTACGTCAAACAAAAATCACCTCGGAACAGACACGCCGGATCAGCGCTTGATAATTACCATTATAAGGATGAGCGTGCCGCCCGCAAAGGCCGACGAACGCTCACCGGTCGGCCTGGAAAGCCATGGATCATACCGTGGCTTTCAGCGGAAGGCTGCGCTGGCGCTTCCCGCTCAGGGCAAATAACGCGTTACCCAAAGCGGGTATCACCGGAGGTACACCGGGCTCCCCCACACCGGTGGGCGATTCATCGCTATCGATGATATCCACCACCACCTCGGGCCGCTGATCATGACGCATGAGCGGGTAATCGTGGAAATTGCTTTGCTGGACCTGTCCGCCTTCCAGGGTAATGTTGCCGTAGAGCGCTGCCGTGAGGCCAAAGATAATACCGCCCTCGATCTGGTCGCGAACAATGTCCGGATTGACCACCTGGCCGCAATCCACAGCACAGTACACCCTGTGCACCCGGATTTCCCCGAACTCAACGCTGGCCTCAACCACCTGGGCCACGTAGGTGCCAAAACTGCGGAACAGGGCAACGCCACGGGCCCGCCCTTCGGGTGCGGCGCTGTCCCATTGGGCAAGTTGGGCAACCCTGTCCAGCACGCCCAGGTGTCTAGGTTCGTGATCAATCAATGAGCGCCGGAACCGGTACGGGTCCTGGCCTTGCTCATGAGCCAGCTCATCCATAAAGGTTTCAACAGCAAAGCCGTTGTGAGAGAAACCCACGGACCGCCACCAGGACACCGGCACCCCCGGATCTGTGTGGGTATGGCGTATGTCGATATTCGGCACCCGATACGGATATTCTATGGCACCTTCGATGGCGGAATGATCCTTCGGAGTCGCGACACCCTCGGCGAGCAGCCCAACGCGCCCCAGAGTGCCGTACAGGAATTTCGGAGCCCAGGGGTACTGGGCTGGTGCCGCATTGCGTACGTACCAGTCCAGTATCTGCGGGCCAACAATCTGATGGTGCCAGCCAGTGACATTATCGCCGCTGACACTGGCCCGCATCCGGTGCAGCATGGCCGGACGATAAACATCGTGACGGGTATCTTCTTCCCGCGACCAGATCAGCTTGACCGGTTTGCGTACCCGGTAGGCGACAGACGCCGCTTCCTCGATGTAATCATTGGTCAGCCGGCGCCCAAAGCCACCGCCTAGGAAGGTGGTATGGATGGTCACCTCATCGGGCGAGAGATCCGTCACCCTCGCAGCCGCGATCCGACCAAGATCGGGTGCCTGGGTCGGTGCCCAGACTTCAATGGCGCCGTCCCGATACCACGCCGTGGCATTCATCGGTTCCAACGTCGCATGGGCAAGGTAAGGCTGCTCATAACTGGCCTCCACCACGCGCTCCGCACCTTGTTGTGCGTCGTCATAATCACCTTCGCTGCGCTCGCTTTCCCCCGGGTCTTCATCGGCGGCTCTGTGGTACGAGGAAAACACCTGTTCGGAGGACACATCCAACGCGCCGTCGTTGTCCCATTCGATCGTCAGGGCGTCCTGGGCCTTACGGGCCCGCCAGTATTTATCTGCCACAACTGCCACGCCACGCTCGATCTCGAACACATCCAGAACGCCCGGCAACCGGCGAGCGGCGGTATCATCGTATGATTTTACCCGGGCGCCATAGCGCGCAGGGCGGGACACCACCGCGTAAACCATGCCTTCCAGCTCGACATCAATGCCGTAGATTGGCGCGCCAGTGGACTTGGCTTCGGCATCCAGGCGTCCCCGTTGCTTGCCTATGTACTTCCACTCCTCACGGGGTTTGAGTGACGGAGCCTCCGGCACCGGCTGCTTCGCCGCCAGTTCTACCAGCCGACCGTAAGCCAGGCTGTCGCGCCCGTTCGGATGGATGACCCTGCCTTCGACCGCCCGGCACTCAGCGGGGCTGACTTCCCAGACATTGGCTGCGGCAGCAACCAGCATCATACGGGCAGAGGCTCCCGCCACCCGTAACGGCTGCCAACTGGTCGCCAGACTGGTGCTGCCGCCGGTCAATTGCAGGTTGTAGAGGGGATTACGGTATTCCGGGGCCGCAGGGGCAAATCGCGGTTTGATGGAGGCTGGCGCCACCCCGAGCTCTTCCGCAATGAGGGTGGTCAGGCCAGTGTAAGTTCCCTGCCCCATCTCAACACGCGCCAAGGTGAAGTAGACCTGATCATCGGTCGTCAGCTCCAGCCAGGCATCCGGTTTCCAGCTACCATCCTGTTCATCATAACCGCTCTGGATGCCAGCGCAGCCCGGAAGCGACAGGGACAAGACCAGCCCGCCGGAGGAGCCGGCGGTTACCTTCAGGAAATCGCGTCGATTCATGGACATATTACGCTTCCCCCCGATCAGGTCGGGCAGCGTCGTCAACAACCACAGACTCAACCGCCGCGATGATGCGGGAATAGGTACCGCAACGGCAAAGGTTTCCGCTCAAGGCCGCGACGATATCATCGTGAGAGGGAGCGTCGTTGTGCTGCAAAAGGTGGGCGGCGCTCATGATCTGGCCAGACTGGCAGTAACCGCATTGGGGCACGCCATGTTCGACCCATGCCTTATGCAAAGGATGCAGGTTTCCATCTTGCGACAGACCTTCGATGGTCGTCACATCCCCACCGTCGGCCAATTCTACCGGGGTGGAACAGGAACGCACCGGATGCCCGTTCAGGTGCACGGTACAGGCGCCGCAGAGCCCCATGCCGCATCCAAATTTGGTACCTTTCAGTCCGAGTTCATCGCGGATCACCCACAACAGCGGAGTATCGCTGTCTATGTCGAGCATCCGCTCCCGGCCATTAACGGTAAGGCTCACGGCCATGGTTGTTCTCTCCCCTGCTGCCCAGAGCACTGGCCCCGGCTGAGTTTTATTATTATGAACGCTGAGCGTTCTTATTTGATGACGTCGTTGCCGTCCTTATCCGTCCAGATCTTCCGTTCGCCGGTTTCCATTTTACCCTGGGAGTCCCAGACCTCGCGGTCGGTTGTTGCCTCTTCCACCTTGCCGTTGTCATTCCACATAACCCGGTCTTTACATCCGGCCAGTGCCGCTACTACAAAAAGTACCAACATCAGTTGCTTCA
This sequence comes from Marinobacter sp. G5_S1_61_S3, assembly GCF_054968585.1. Lineage (NCBI taxonomy): Bacteria > Pseudomonadati > Pseudomonadota > Gammaproteobacteria > Pseudomonadales > Marinobacteraceae > Marinobacter > Marinobacter sp. G5_S1_61_S3. The sequence goes on from NZ_JBQKUK010000016.1 coordinate 117,127, forward strand.
CACTTACCTCCAAACCGATCTTATCGGCGTTGGTGAATAGTCAGGATCCGTGAATCTCACGGTTACGCTGTTTGTCGCGGTCGCCCTTGCGGACCATGACATAGACGGCGCCGGTGCCGCCATGGCGCTTCTGGGCCGAATGAAACGCCAGCACATCTTCCAACTCTGGCAGCCATTTGGCCAGATGGCTCTTGAGCTGGGCGATACCGTCGGGGTTACGCTCTCCCTTGCCGTGGAGAATAATGACGGATCGAAGTCCATAGCGCACGCAATCATTAATGAAGCCGAATACATCCCGACGCGCTTCTTCAACGGTCATCCGGTGCAGGTCCAGGCGCGCTTCGATCGGGTATTGCCCAAGACGGAGCTTACGGAATACGCCATGCTGAACTCCGGGCCGTTGCCAACAGAGAACATCGTGCGCTGTCAGAGGCTCAACCATATCCGCCGTCAGTGGATTGCAGTCTCTGTGCGGCTGATCTATGGCGGACCGCTGACGCTCAAGGTGCCCTGGGGTCAGATCCTTTGGGGCTTTAACATCGGCTTTGTTCGGCTTCCGGATACGGCGGACATCCTTCATTTCCTCCAGGAAGCTCAGGCGCTCATCTTTGGTTGTCATGGCGATATCATTTACGGTCGAAGTTGCATGGACTTTACCACCCGGCTCACCCATCATAAAGGAGGCCCCTCGCCCTACCCACTGCCGGGCCGGGGCTGGCCCGCGCTCAGACAACCATCGTAGGGCCGGTAGATAGACCGTTGGTCTACACTTCAGGCTCATAAGCACGACAACGGACCGCGATTATGACTGCCGCATCGCAAGACAGTGCACGCCCCCAGAATACCCGTGCCATCATGGCATTTCTGCGGGAGCATTCGCCTTTTTCAAACATGGACGATGCACATCTGGCCCATTATGCCGAGCATGCCTCGCTGAGATTCTACGCCGATGGCGATGTGGTGCTGTCACCGGACGATGGCCCGGTACAACGGTTCTACGTGGTCAAACAGGGCCGTATTCGCGGCGAACGGGAGCGAGACCGGGACGGAGAAACCGAAACCACCTTTGAGATCAGCCAGGGCGAATGTTTTCCATTGGCCGCGCTGATTGGAGAACGCCCCACCCGCACACTGCATCGCGCCTCCGGAGACACCTTCTGTCTGAGCATTGAACACGACACCTTTGTCATGCTGTTCTCGCAGAGTGATCCCTTTCGTGATTTCTGCCTTCGCGGCGTCAGCAGCCTGCTTGATCAGGTGAATCAGCGCATACAGACCGGCGCCATGGCTTCCATTGGTTCCAGTAACTCGCTGGACACCCCGCTGGAACGCTACGCTATTCGCAATCCCATCGTCTGCTCGCCGGACCTCCCGGTCCGAAAAGCGGTTGCGCGCATGCACGAAAACAGTGTCGGGAGCATCGTGATCACCGATGACGAACGGCATCCCACGGGTATATTCACCCTCAGGGACCTGCGAACCATGGTGGCAGAGGAGAAGGGCCCTCTGGACACGCCTATCGGCCAGGTCATGACCCGGAACCCCTGCTGCCTCACAGCCAACGCAGACGCTTTTGAAGCCGCCATGCTGATGGCAGAGCATCACTTTGCTCACATCTGCGTGGTGGATGACGAGCACCGACTGATTGGCATGGTATCCGAGCGTGATCTGTTCTCGCTTCAGCGGGTCGATCTGGTCAACCTTGCCAGAACCATTGGCACTGCCAGCCATCTCCGCACCCTGGTCAGCCTCCGAAAGGATGTGTCCCGACTGGTGGACGCGATGCTCGCTCACGGGGCAGATTCCGGTCAGGTGGTAAAAATCATTACCACCTTGAACGATGTCACTGTAAGACGGGTCCTGGAACTGAACATCAAGAAGAACGACCCCGGCATCCCTTTCACCTGGCTGACATTCGGAAGCGAAGGTCGGCAGGAACAAACCCTGTTAACGGATCAGGACAACGGCATCCTGTTCCAGACACCGGAGGGGATGACCGAGGCACAGGTCAGGGAAAAACTGCTGCCCTTCGCGGAAACCGTCAACAAGGAGCTGGCGGAATGCGGCTTTACCCTGTGCAAGGGTAATATCATGGCCAGCAATCCCAAACTGTGCCTTAGCGGCAGGGAGTGGGATGACTGGTTTGCCCGTTTCATTGACGCCTCAACCCCGCAGAATCTGGTGTATTCGTCCATTTTTCTCGACATGCGGGCGGTATTCGGGCCAATGGAACCACTGGAACGATTGCTGGATAAAGTGCTTACGCGCATACGCAAGAACGACCTGTTCCAGAAGATGCTGGCGGGCAACGCCATTACCCGCAAACCTCCCCTGACCATGTTCCGCAACTTCCGTTATGCCCCGGATGGCAAGAAAAACACACTTGATCTGAAGCGCCAGGGGCTTGCTCCTTTCGTGGAAGCCGTTCGGGTATTTGCCCTCGCCAATAGCGTCGGCTCGGCCAACACATTGGAGCGCATGCAACAGCTCGCCATAAAAGGTGTCTTTGACACCAAAGACGCCAACGCATGGCAGGAGGCCTACAGCCTGATCCAGGCTATCCGGATGAGGGCACACCAGGAAATGCTGGACCGGGGCGAGCCCCTGTCCAATTATATAAACCCGGATGACCTTAACCCGCTGGACCGCCGGATTCTTCGCGAATCCTTCCGCCAGGCACAACGCCTGCAACAGAAACTGGAAATCACCTACCAACTCTGAAAACCGGGTCAACAGTTATGCTGGAGCAGATCAAAGACTGGATCGAACGGCGCAGGGCCGGCAGCACCGGTGGTCACGACCGAGAACACTTGCCAACGCCAAAAACCGCCGGAGACCAGCGCCTGTCAGACTGCCGGCTGATCGTACTTGATCTGGAAACGACCGGCCTCAACCCGGCAAAAGACAATGTCATCGCCATTGGCGCGGTGGCCATCCGGCACAACGCCATTGACCTGGGTGACCAGTTTGATCTGATCCTGCGTCGCCCGGAGCTGGACATCAGCGAGACGGTACTCATCCACGGCATTGGGCCGGAAGCCCTGACTCAGGGACATGAGACAGAAGACGCACTGCTCCATCTGCTGGAATGGATGAATGGCGACCCTATCCTTGCCTACCATTCCGCCTTTGACCAGAAATTCCTTGAAAAGGCTCTCAAGCAAACACTGGGCTACACCCAGCCCCACACCTGGCTCGATGTCGCCGAGATGCTTCCCGCCTACTTCCCCAACTCCAAAACCGGGGGCAAAGGACTGGACAACTGGGCCGATTTTTTCGACCTGGAAGTCAGCGCCCGACACCATGCCGCTGCCGACGCCATGGTGACGGCTGAGTTAACCCTCGCTGTTATCAATAAAGCACAAAAAAGCGGTGTCACCAGCCTGCGTGACTTCAATGGCAAACTGAAGTACTACCGACAACTGAAGAATATCCATCGACAAGGCTAGAGCCCCGGAACTGTGTCGCGTTTGCAGACCTTTTGTCCCTCAAATAACTGAGAATTAGACCTTTTGCCAATATCTATCTATCGCTTGACGGGTAAAGTCGAATAGGACATCACGTCGGAGAAGAACTATATGAATAATAATTTCTCTACAACCAACACTTCACAGAAAACCCACCCAACCTCCACAACAACAATACAGGAGTGATCCTATGTCAGGTCATGACTACGATGCTGTGAACTACTGGAAGGCGAACCTACGCCTTATATTCGGGAGCCTTATTGTCTGGGCCCTCGTGTCTTATGGGTTTGCGATACTGCTTCGCCCCATGCTCGCCGGAATCCCCATTGGCGGAACCGACCTCGGCTTCTGGTTCGCCCAACAGGGTTCGATTCTTACTTTCATCGCGTTGATCTTCCATTACGCCTGGCGGATGAACAAGCTCGATGAAAAATTCGACGTGCATGAGGAGTAAGTTCGAATGAGTCAATTTGCCATTAACCTATTATTTGTGGGCGGCTCATTCGCCCTCTATATCGGTATCGCCATCTGGGCGAAGGCCGGTAGTACGAGTGATTTCTACGTTGCCGGCGGCGGCGTTCACCCGATCACCAACGGTGCGGCGATCGGTGCTGACTGGATGTCCGCAGCATCCTTTATCTCCATGGCGGGCCTGATTGCCGCTGGTGGTTATGCAAACTCGACGTTCCTGATGGGCTGGACAGGCGGCTACGTTCTGCTGGCCATGCTTCTGGCGCCTTACCTGCGTAAGTTTGGTAAGTTTACGGTTCCCGAGTTCATTGGTGACCGCTTCTACAGCAAAAATGCTCGCTTGGTGGCAGTTATCTGTCTGATCGTAGCTTCTGTAACCTACGTCATCGGCCAGATGGCGGGTGCCGGCGTAGCCTTCTCCCGCTTCCTTGAAGTCGAATCAACCATGGGTCTGATCATTGCGGCTGTGGTGGTATTTGTCTACGCCGTACTCGGCGGCATGAAGGGCATCACCTATACGCAGGTGGCTCAATACTGCGTACTGATCGTCGCCTATACCATCCCTGCGGTCTTCATCTCCCTGCAGTTGACCGGTAACGCCCTGCCCCCGCTGGGTCTGTTCTCGACTCACGTGGATTCTGGCATGCCGATCCTGGACAAGCTGAACCAGGTCATCACGGATCTCGGCTTCAACGAGTACACCGCTGATGTAGACAACAAACTGAACATGGTTCTGTTTACCCTGTCCCTGATGATCGGTACCGCTGGTCTGCCTCACGTCATTATCCGGTTCTTCACTGTGCCAAAAGTAGCGGATGCTCGCTGGTCTGCAGGCTGGGCGCTTGTTTTCATCGCCCTGCTCTACCTCACAGCGCCGGCTGTTGCTTCCATGGCTCGCTTGAACCTGATGACCACCATCTACCCGGAAGGCACCCAAGCAGAGCCGATCCAGTATGATGAGCGTCCAAACTGGATCAAGGACTGGGAAGTCACTGGGCTGATCCAGTTCGAGGACAAAAACCAAGACGGCCGTATTCAGCTGTACAACGACTCACCTGAGTTTGAAAGCACAGCTCAGTCCCGTGGCTGGGAAGGAAACGAGCTGGTCGTTAACCGGGACATCCTGGTACTGGCCAACCCGGAAATCGCCAACCTGCCAGGATGGGTTATCGGCCTTATCGCCGCTGGTGGTCTGGCGGCAGCCCTGTCGACGGCAGCCGGTCTGTTGCTGGCAATATCGTCGGCGGTCAGTCACGACCTGATCAAAGGCTCGATAAATCCCAACATCACGGAGAAAGGCGAGCTGCTCGCAGCCCGAATATCGATGGCAGTCGCAATCTGTGTTGCCACCTATCTGGGCGCAAACCCACCGGGCTTCGCGGCACAAGTTGTTGCACTAGCCTTCGGCATCGCAGCAGCGTCCCTGTTCCCGGCACTGATGATGGGTATTTTCTCCAAGCGGGTTAACAATGTCGGTGCAATCGCCGGTATGCTGACCGGTCTGGGCTTCACCCTGGCGTACATCTTTGTGTACAAGGGCTGGCTGTTCATTCCGGGTACCAACAACCTGGCAGACACCCCAGAAAACTGGGTACTGGGCATTTCGCCCCTGTCTATCGGTGCAGTTGGTGCTGTCGTCAACTTTGCGGTAGCCTTCATTGTGTCCAACGCAACTGAAGAACCGCCCGTTGAGATTCAGGAACTGGTTGAAAGCGTCCGCTACCCACGTGGTGCGAGTCAGGCTCACGACCACTAAGCAACGAATCAGCCTAATTCACTGAATGAATTAGAAGGTTGATGACGAACGGGCTTCCTCTGTGAGGGAGCCCGTTCTTTTTTAAGGAAACCCGTTTTATGTTCTGGACGTTTGTCGCTACCGTTGTTTGCGGCCTGGGAGCCGCAGGTATTGCGCTCGGAATTCGGGCGATTACCCGAAACCTCGCTCCGAAGTGGATCATTCCAGTCTTTGCCGGGGCTGGTATGCTCGGGTACCTCATCTACACCGAATACACCTGGTTTGAACAAAAGCAGTCCCTGATGCCCGAAGAGGCTGTCATTGTGGACACGGAGAGCAACGGCATTTTATGGCGCCCATGGACGTTTTTCTTCCCTTACGTCAATGCTTTCTCGACAGTCGATACCAAAAGCATCAGCGAAACCCCGTCAAACCCGGACGTTTTGCGCTTCACCCTGTATCGCTTTGAGCAGAAAATGGTCGATGCTGTTTCTCATCGGATTCATATTCTTAACTGCAATACCCGCGAACTTGTACCACTGGGTTCAGACGGCGCCCCACGGCTTGATAACATGAAAAAACTGGACCCGCATGACAAACTGTTGATGACCGTTTGCGGCGAATGAAGATAACCCCAACCGCTCCCGAGAACCCCGGGTAGAATAAAAAGAGCGAACTATGATTAGTGCCTGGTTGCTGGTCTTAATTTCCATCACCTACATTTCGATTCTTTTTGTTATTGCCTGGGCCGGCGACAAGCATCCTGGTCTCTACCGTCGCCGACTGGCACGTACCCATATCTATGCTCTGTCACTGGCGGTCTACTTCACCTCCTGGACGTTTTACGGTGCCGTAGGCCGAGCCACTCAGGAGGGGCTCGGCTTTTTGCCAATCTATCTCGGCCCGTTACTCGTTTTTGTCTTTGGCGCTCCCCTGTTGCGCCGTATCATCTTCATCAGCAAGCGCAACAACACCACCTCGATTGCGGACTTCATAGCATCCCGTTATGGCAAATCCCAGTCACTCGCCGCTATGGTGGCAATCTTCGCACTGATCGGCAGTGTTCCTTACATTGCCCTGCAGCTTAAAGCCATCTCCATGGGCTTTAGCGTCCTCTCGGACACTGGCGTGGAACCCAATGAACTCAGTACCGCTGCGTGGAACGATTCGGCCTGGTATATCACGCTGGTACTCGCAGTATTTACCGTCCTGTTCGGTACCCGACACCTCGAGTCAACCGAGCACCACCGGGGCATGATACAGGCAGTGGCCTTTGAGTCGTTGATAAAGCTCGTGGCCTTCGTGGCCGTTGGCCTGTTCGTTATCTATGGTCTTTATGGCGGCTTCGGTGATCTCTGGGGCAATGTCCGCAGCGCCGGGCTCGTCGGCACACTGACCACCGACAGCGTAGAGGCTCCGGCTTTTATTACCCAAACGCTGGTGGCCATGCTGGCAATCATCTGCCTACCCCGACAGTTCCATGTCATGGTGGTGGAAAACACCGACCACCGGGATTTTGAAACCGCCCGCTGGGCGATGCCGATTTACCTGATTATCGCCAGCGCCTTTGTTCTACCTATTGCGGCAGCAGGCTTGTTATCCCCGGAAGCCAGCGCGTCCGATCCGGACATTCTGATCCTGAACCTGCCAATTCTGGCCGGAGAACAATGGCTCGCTATCCTGGCATTCCTGGGCGGTGGATCAGCTGCGGCAGCAATGGTCATCGTCTGTTCTGTCGCCATCGCAACCATGGTCAGCAACGAAATCATCATGCCGGCGCTACTGAAGTTCTTCCGCCCCGGCATGAACAAACGTTCCGATCTCAGCTACCTGCTACTCAGCATTCGACGGGTTGCTATCTTCGTGGTGTTGCTCACTGCCTACGGGTTCTATCGCATGGCGGGCGCGGATTACAGCCTGACAGCCTTTGGGCTGCTCTCATTCGCCGCAGCGGCCCAGTTCGGACCCGCACTTGTCGGTGGTATTCTCTGGCGCAAGGGCAACCATACCGGCGCTGTCTGGGGCCTCGGTCTCGGCTTCCTGATGTGGTGCTATACCCTGCTGTTACCCGCTCTGGCATCCACTGGCTGGTTGAGCGATACCCTTATTGATCATGGGGTTTGGGGCATTAACTGGACAAGGCCCACGGCTCTTTTCGGTTCTGAACTTGATCAGACCAGCCACGGAATTATCTGGAGCCTGGGCATCAACACCGTTACCTACATCGTTCTCTCGATGCTGACCCGCCAACGGGTGCGGGAAAAGATCCAGATCGCCTCGTTCTTCCACGATCCCCAACCGAGAGCTGAGACGCCGCAGCAACAGAGCTGGCAGGGTGAAATCTTGACCTCTGATCTGCAGGCAATCTCCGACCGTTTCATGGGGGAAGAGCGAGCCGAAGCCATCTTCCGCAACTACGAGCGGCGCAACGCCATTCGCCTGCACCCTCATAGGCCAGCTTCGTCACACCTGATGAAGTTCATTGAGCGGCAACTGGCATCGGTTATCGGGGCGTCCACGGCACGCGTGGTACTGGAGTCCACGCTCACCGGGCGGGACATGCAGATCGAGGACGTCGTGAGCATCGTCGATGAAGCCTCGCAGGCCATGACCTTCAGCCGGGAATTACTGCAATCGGCAATTGAAAACATCAGCCTGGGTGTTTCCGTCGTGAACCACCAACAACAGCTGGTGGTATGGAACCACCGCTACCTGGAGCAATTCAGCTACCCGAAGGGCTTCGTCCGGGTCGGCCGTCCGGTGGAAGACCTGATGCGGTACAACCTGACCAGTGCCAACCTGCCAGCGAGACGAATCGACGAGGTCATTGCTGATCGCTGCGCCAGCATGCGCGAGGGTCGGCCGATGTCCTACGAGCGACAACGCCCGGACGGCACCGTACTGAGGATTGATGGTAGCCCGATTCCCGGAGGTGGTTACGTAACCACCTTCCAGGACATCACCGCTATGCGGAGGACCGAGCAAGCGCTGAAGGAAACCAATATCTACCTGGAGCAGCGCGTCAAAGAACGCACCCAGGAACTCCAGGTGATCAACGAGCAGATGCTCAAGGCGAAATCCGTGGCTGAACAGGCCAACCAGAGCAAAACCCGCTTCCTGGCGTCAGCAAGCCATGACCTTCTCCAACCCCTGAATGCCGCGCGCCTGTTCACCTCGGCTCTGGCGGGTAAAGCCAGGGATCCTGAAATGACCGAACTGGTGGACCACATTGACAGCTCGCTGGGCGCGGCCGAAGAAATCATCAGCACCCTATTGGACATCTCGAAGCTGGACGCCGGTGCACTGGAACCGGATATCGGTGTGTTTCCGGTCAACGAGATCATGCGGCACCTGGCAACCGATTTCTCTGCCATCGCAAAAGACCAGGGCCTGGATCTTCATGTTGTCCCCAGCAGCGCCTGGGTGCGATCAGACTCAAAACTGCTGCGGCGCGTTATCCAGAATTTTCTTTCCAACGCCATTCGTTACACCCCAAGTGGGAAAATCCTGCTGGGCTGTCGGCGTCTGAAAGGGTATATCCGCATTGAGGTATGGGATACCGGGCCGGGTATTCCGGAAGACCAGCTTACTCACATCTTCGAGGAATTCCGTCGTTTTCAGCAGGGCCGGGACAAAAAAGGCCTTGGTCTGGGGCTCGCGATTGTCGACCGCATCTGCGGCATGCTGAATCACCCGGTGAACGTACAGTCAGTTCAGGGACTCGGCAGCGTATTCAGCATCACCGTGCCAGTTGCGCCGGCCGAGCAAAGTGACCAGAGCACCACCAAATCTGCACCCGCGTCGCGGCGTGTATCGAGCCTGGGAGGCCTTCACGTGGTCTGTATCGATAATGACCCTGCTATCCTCCATGGCATGAGTGCCTTGCTGGATAACTGGCACTGTGACGTGACAACAGCCGAAAGTCTGGAGGATGCTCGGGACAAACTGAACGGCACGAAACCGGACATCATATTGGCCGACTACCAATTGGACGATAACCGGAATGGGCTCGACGCCATGGACTCATTGAGGGACGAGATCAGCAATGATATACCTGGCATACTCATTACCGGCTATATGGCTCCGGACGTGAGGGAGGATGCGATCAACAGGGGCTACCAGATCCTTTATAAACCGGTGAAACCAGCCGCATTGCGAGCACTGGTTAACAAGTTGCTGAAACAGAAACGGTCATGACCGAACCCACTAGCAATGCCATCGGCGCCAACTTCGGGAAACTCAGTTACCTGGTCGTCGACGACTTTGAGAACTTTCGATTGTCCATGCGGCAAATCTTGCGGAATTGCGGCGCCGACAAGATCGAGTCGGTCGCCAACGCATCCGCTGCCGTCCAGTATTGTGCCTATAACCACGTAGACGTGGTGCTTTGCGACTACAACCTGGGTGAGGGCAAGAACGGCCAGCATATACTCGAGGAGCTCCGGCACAAGAAACTCCTGAAACGCTCTTCGCTGTTTCTGATGGTGACCGCCGAAACCTCCAAGGAGATGGTGATGGGCGCCCGGGAATACCAACCTGACGGCTACCTCACCAAGCCCATCAACCGTGCCATGCTTGAAAAGCGACTGGGCGGCCTTATCGCGCAACGCAATGCCCTGCTTCCGATCAACCGGGAGATCGATCGGGAAAACTTCCCCGAGGCCATTTCTCTATGCCTGCAGACGCTACCCTCGCAACCTCGCTACAAGACCTGGCTAATGAAAACGCTGGCCGACCTCTATTATCAGGTTGGAGACTTCAGCCATGCCCTGAAAATCCATGACGATGTACTGAGCCAGCGCGATCTGTCCTGGGCACGGCTTGGTCGTGGCAAAATTCTGATTGCCAACCAGAATTACGATGAAGCGGCGGCAACCTTGAAAGCACTGGTGTCTCAGCATCCGGATTACATGGAAGCGTATGATCTTCTTGCCGAGGCTCTCGAAAAACAGGGCCGGCCCACCCAAGCCCAACAGATTCTTGAGAAGGCGGCAGAGCACTCCCCTAACGCGCTGTTGCGACACAAGCACCTAGCCGTACTTGCCTCGTCCAATCAAGACATGCCGACAGCGTCCAAAGCCTGGCGGCAGACCGTCAGCCTTGGCACCTACTCGATACACGACAACTCCGAACACTATCTTGCATTGGGCCAGTCACTGTCAGACCTCAGTGAAGGGGACTCGTCAAATGAGGGCACAGCCCATGCGGACGAAGCTCTGACCATACTCCGACGTATGGAAAAGCGGTTTGCCGGACAGGAAAACATTAAGCTGCGTAGCCGAATTGTCCAGTCCCGGGTTCATGCCGGCCAGGACCGAATGAATGAAGCCCAAAATGCTCTAGACAGCGTTGCGGACGAACTCGACCCTGATCTAATGCCTCCCGAAGCCTGCCTTGACTACGCCAAGACGCTGTTCCGTCTGGGCCGGGAGGCCGATGCCAAGGGCCTGCTCAATGCCCTTGCCCTTCGTTGCAGCGATAACCCTCCGCTATTGCAGAAAATCGAGAGCTTACTCGATGAACCGGTGGGCTTCCGACAAAAACTTCAAGCCCGGTCTCTGAATCGTGAAGGCATCAAGGCGTTCGAGGCAGGCAATCTGGAAGAGGCCGTGACCACATTCAACCGGGCACTGGATATCGTGCCCTCCCACGCCTCTCTCAATTTGAACCTGGTACAGGTATTGATGAAGCAATATCAGGGTACAGCAGGTGATCGAGAGCTTTTGAAGCGCTGTGAAAAATGCCTGGAAAAACTCGCTGATCTGCCAGAACAACATCGCCAGCACCGACGCCTGATCTCTTTGCGCAAGAAACTGGAGGGAATGATGTCATGACCACCAATGATCATGATGAGTTGACTCACCCCCGAGGTACACAGAGCATCGACTTTTCAATGGTGCTGGCCTCAGCCGTCCATGACATGAAGAATTCGCTGGGCATGTTGCTGAACTCCCTGGATGAGCTTCGCCAGGAGCAGACAGACACCATCGGCGATTCTCCCCGCTTCAACACCCTGCAGTATGAAGCCGAACGCATGCACAACGATCTGGTGCAGTTGCTGGGCATCTACAGGCTCGGCGAAAACAACCTGTCCGCACATGTTGAGGAGCACTTCGTTCCGGACTTCCTGGCACAGCAAATGGCACGCCATACGCCGCTTCTTGAGGGCATGGGGATCAAGCTGGCGATCGAATCCGATGATATCAATGGCTTCTTCGATGAGGACCTGCTGACCGGTGTACTCAACAACACCATCAACAACGCCATCCGATACACCAAGAGTATGATCAAGCTGACAGCGGCGATGCATAATGATTTTCTGGTTATTGGCGTGGAAGATGACGGCGACGGATACCCGGAAAACATGCAGCACAATGGAACGCCCAGCTTCAAATCCCTGAACTTCAACAGTGGAAGTACCAGCCTTGGGTTGTTCTTCGCATCATCGGTTGCCCAGCTTCATAGCAATGGTGACCGCCATGGATATATCAAGCTGCACAATGATGGCCGCCTGGGCGGTGGCGTATTCGAGATCTGGCTGCCATGATGGAACACAGCCAATACTTCAGGAAGGGAACCAATGGCTCGAGGTCACGCTTTAATTGTCGATGATTCGTCGACGGCACGCATCATCCTGGCCCGCCTGCTGGAACGCGCCGACCTGACGACAAAAGGCGTCGTCAGCGCTGAGGAAGGCCTCACACAGTTACGTGAAGAGGCTTTCGACCTGGTTTTCCTGGACCACCTCTTGCCCGGAATGAATGGCTTGGAAGCCCTGGATGTGATCAAGGCGGACTCTGAGCTACGGCACATCCCGGTTTTCATGTACACATCGCAAAGCGCGGAACGTTATCGTCAGGATGCCAAGGCCCGTGGTGCCGCTGGTGTGATTGGCAAACAGGTTGATCGGGAACAACTCCTTACCACTATCGAGGCTATCCTGACAGATGCCTCCACCTTGCCTAGTCTGTCGCCAATCGACAATACCACTGGCGAACTCATTGAACAAAGCTACACAAGACGACTGACAGGACGGCTCGCCACCCTGGAGATCGCCTATGAGGAAACGCACGACGAACTCAGGCAGCTGCGCAAAAGTGTTGCCCTATTGGAAGCCATGCATCAGGAAGGTCTTGACGGGCAGCGCAACCGACTGAAGTGGCTGGCGATTGGCAGTGTCGCCGGCCTCGCAGGTATCGTTCTCTTCTTCGGTCTGGAATTGAGAGACCTGTCGATCTTGCTTGAAAGCCTGAACGGACAACTGGCCGTTATGCAGGAAATCGTAGGTAGCCTGGTTGAACTCGAGGAAGTGAGCAGGCAATAAAAAACCCCCGTCGGCGAAGCCGCGGGGGTTTTTGGTATTAG